>JBASRI010000570.1:0-3231 GCA_049273755.1 Thermoanaerobaculia bacterium | reverse complement strand
GCGCGGAGGAGGCGGAGCCTCCGGCTCGGGAGCCGGAGCGTCGGCGGGCACGAGCGGCGCCAGCGCCTTGTCGATGACCTTGATGCGGTTCAACGCGCTCTTCTGGGGCCGGGCGGCCCGAGCCTCGTTGTCGCGCACGATCAGCTGCTTGGGGGCGTGGGTCTTGCCCTGCAGGATCGCAAGCACCGTGGATTCGTCCAGCGCCGCCTGCGGCGACTTGACGTCCACGCCGATCGACTGCAGCAGGAAGAGCACTTCCTTGCTGCCGATCCCCATCTGGGTGGCCAGTTCTTCGACTCGAATCTTTCCCATGTGCCTCTGGTCTACTCCCTGACGCCCGTCTCTTCGGGGGCTTCACTCTCGGCCTGCGCCTCGTCGTCGCCGGCCTCTTCGTTCTCGTCGCTGGCCGAGAGGCTCTCCTCGGCCGCCCGCGCGGACTCCAGCAGCTTCTCGGCCGACTTCTCGCCGATGCCCGGCAGCTGGGCGAGCTCCTCGGCGGATTTGTCGAGGAGGTCGCCCAAGGTCGTGATGCCGGCCTCGGCCAGACGCTCCGCCGTCTTCTCGCCGATGCCCGGAATCTCAGCGACCGGCGTCTGGCGCCGGCGCGAGGCCTGCAGCATCCGCGAGAGAGCCTGGGCCACTTCGCCCTTGACCTCGCTCTCGCCCTTGATCTCGATCTTCATGCCGATCAGGGCCGAGGCGAGCCGCACGTTCTGGCCCTTCTTGCCGATCGCCAGCGAGAGCTGGTCGTCCTCGACCACGCAGTCCAGGCTCATCGTGGCGTCCTCATGGTGGATCGGCGAGACGCGGGTGATCTTGGCCGGCGCCAGGGCGTTCTGGGCGAACGTGATCAAGTCGTCCGAATACAGGATGACGTCGATCTTCTCGCCGTGGAGCTCGCGCATGATTGACTGGACGCGGCTGCCCCGCATGCCCACACAGGCGCCGACCGGATCCACGTCGCGCTCCCGTGAGCGCACCGCCACTTTCGCCCGCTCGCCCGGCTGTCGCACGGCGCCCTTGATGACGACCGTGCCGTCGTAGATCTCGGGCACTTCCATCTCGAAGAGCCGGATCAGCAGGCGCGGGTCCGTTCGCGAAAGGACGAGCTGCGGGCCCTTCGGGTTCTTGTGGACGTCGTAGAGAATCGCGCGAATCCGCTCCCCCTGGCCGTAGCGCTCGGCTCGCGACTGCTGGTCTCGCGGGATGATCGCCTCGGTCTTGCCGAGATCGACGATCATGTCACCGCGCTCGAACCGCTTGACCGTCCCGTTCATCAGCTCTCCGACCTTCGGGTAATACTCGTTGTAAACGTTGTCGCGCTCGGCCTCGCGGACCTTCTGGTAGAGCACCTGCTTGGCCGTCTGCGCGGCGATGCGGCCCAGGCCGACCGTCTCGCGGTAGATGCGAATCTCGTCCCCGAGGGCCACGTCGTGGACCTCGGACGGCGCCTCTCCCTCGGAACCGGGGCGCAGCACGCGAACTTCGGCGCGCGTGCCCTTCTCCTTGACGAGCGCCCCGGCCTCGTCGAGCAGGATCTGCGGCGGCGGCTCCTCGGACTCCGTGTCCAGCTCGGCGACCACGGTCCGCGGCGAGTACACGGTCATGGAGCCGGTTTGTCGGTCGATCAGCGTCACCATCGCCTTGTCGTGGTAATACTTCCTGGCGGCCGAGGACATGGCCTCTTCCAGCGCGCCGAACATCTTCTCGGCGTCGATGTCTTTCTCCCGCGAAACCTGTCGGATGACCGACGGATCGATGATCATGACAAAACCCGCTCTCCTATCGCCCCCGCTCCGGCCACTCGAAGTCGAGCCGGGCGAGCCGAATATCGCCGAAACGGACATTATAGATTTTGCGCTCCGCCTCATCAATGACGGTGAGCAGATCGCCGTCCACGCGCTCGAGAACGCCGCCGAAGTTGCGCGCCGGCGAAACCGCCGCGGGTCGCGCCGCGGTCGACGTCAGCGGTTGTGGCGTGACCGGATCCTCGGTCTTGACGCGCACGCGCTTGCCGACGAAGCGCGCGGCATCGTCGAGCGAATAGAGCTTGCGATCCAGACCCGCCGAGGAGACCTCGAGCGTGTAGCGGTGGGGGATCTCGTCGGCCTGGTCGAGCACGGGCGAGACTTCCCGCGACACGCTCTCGCAATCCTCGACGGTGACCGGCCCTCCGTCCGCGCGCTCGAGCACCAGGCGGAGCACCGTGAAGCGTCCCGCTCCGGCCGACTCGACGGCGAGCAGACGGCAGCCCCTTTCCCGCGCGATGGCGGCGATTTCCTGCGTCGTTTTGTCACTCAAAGGCGTTTTCATCGAACAAAAAAGCGGGCCCAGCCCGCATAACCCCGAACGAGGGCCTTTATATCAAAAGCCCCCTCGTAGCCGCCGAGCAAAGGCGCAGGAGGCGGGCGCCAGGAGGCGGGAGGCAAGATGCAGAGGCTCTAACCTGCCTCCTGCCTACCGCTTACTGCTTATTGCTTATCGCGACCTTGTGCCCGGCGCAGAGCTTCCGCCCAGGCCTCCTTACCAGGGGCGCACGCCAGCAGCGCCGCGACGCTGATGCCGAAGAGGGCGAGGACCCTGGAGAGGGAGGCTCCCAGAAACCCGAGGATCAGGCCATAGAGCGCGATCGCCTCGGCCGCCGCGGCGCGCAGGAGGAAATAGCGCCGTACGCGGTCCAGAGACCCTCCCCGGGAGGAGGAGAGGAGCTTTCGGCCGACGATGGAGGCCCCCGCAAACTGCGCGACCCCGAGCGCGGAAAATACCGCGAAGAGCGGCGGCACCGGCGTGAGCTGCGGGTCCTGCGGCGCCAGCTCCGTTCGCAAGAAGGCAAGAAGGACCCCATAAACCCCGACCGACGCGAGCAAGGCCGTGTGGACGAGCGCGGCGACCCGGCGGTCGTGCTCGGAGGCGTCCACGCTGCGAAGTCTACAATCTCGAGAATCCGGCTGCCCATCAGCTTGTTACAGAGCCAGAGGCGTCCGGACGCCCGGGGGAGAGTGCGTGCCTGAGCCGGAGACAGACGACAATTTGCCTTTCGAGCCGAGCTCGATCGCGGCGATCGGGAAGCGGCGGGGCTGGTTCTCGACGTTCTTTGGGAAGGGCGCGGCTCCCGTCAACGGCGGCGGGCCGGAGGAGAGCGAGGAGCGGATCACGCACAGCATGCTGGGCTCGCTCGCGAGCGCCGCCGGACCCGAGCCCCTGCCGAAGGAAGAGCCGTCGCGCTCGCTG
>JBASRI010000566.1:0-4555 GCA_049273755.1 Thermoanaerobaculia bacterium | reverse complement strand
CTTCTACGCCGAGCGCCTCGCCCGGCCCGGCAACCCGGCCGCGAAGTACCTCGAGAGCCGCGGCGTACCACCCGAGATGGGGACGGCGCTTTCGCTGGGCCACGCCCCCGACGCATGGGAGACGCTGTCGAAGGGTCTCGGGGGGGCCTTCCCTGAGGACATCCTCGTGGAGGCCGGATTGCTCCAGCCGCGCGCGGAGGGCAAGGGCGCGTACGACCGCTTCCGGGACCGGTTGCTCTTCGTCGTCCGCGACGAGCGGGGGCGGCCGGTGGGCTTCGGCGGTCGGGCGCTTTCGCCGCAGGGCGAGCCCAAGTACCTGAACTCTCCCGAGTCGCCGGTCTTCTCGAAGAAGCGGCTTCTCTACGGTCTTTTCGGGGCGCGCGAGGCGATTCGCAAGCGCGACCGGGTCGTGCTCGTCGAAGGCTACTTCGACCATCTCGCTCTCCTGCGCGCGGGCGTCGAGGAGACGGTCGCGTCGATGGGCACGGCCCTGACTCCCGAGCAGGCGGAGCGGCTGAGGCGCCTGACCCCTCGGGCGATCGTCTGCTACGACGGGGACACCGCCGGCCGCAACGCCACCCGCGCAGCGCTGCAGCTCCTCCTGGCCCAGGGCTTCGAGGTCGCCGCGGTCCGGCTTCCTACAGGCGAGGATCCCGACGACCTGCTCTCCCGCGAGGGCCCGGCGCGTCTGGCCTCCGCGGTGGACGAGGCGCCCGACTACCTGACCTGGCTCCTCGAGGACGTCCGGCCGGCCGAGCCCGGCCTTTCCTCGGTCGAGAAGCGCGAGCGCGTCGGCCGAATCCTGGAAATCCTCGGGGCGCTCCCGGACCGGATCCTCCGTTACGAGGAGTACCGCAAGGTCGCCCGGGAGGTGGGGGTGCCGCTGGACGTGCTCTGGAGCGGCGATAAGGCGAACCTCCGGTCCGAAAGCTCGCGTTCTATAGGTGTGGGAACGGCCGGGAATGCCGCGGCGTTATCTGCAGTGGCCGTGCCGAACGTGGAGCGCCGGCTCCTCCAGGTCCTCATGGCCGGCGGAGAGGTTAACTCTCTGATTTTCAGTACTTTGAACGACGATTTTCTGACGGATCCGAGGGTCCGTAGGGTCGTTTCGGCCTTCCGGAGGGTCGCTGAAGCCTCGGAACCTGTTGATTTTCAGAGGCAAATCGCAGACCTTACGGAGGAAGAGCGAACGTTTCTCTCCGGCGTCGCGCTGGAAGAATCTCCTGAGCCGACCGAGAAGGACGTTGACCGGCTCCTCAAGGCCCTCGAAATCAGACACTTGAAGGGGGAGAGCGCCGCGCTGTTGAACGCGATCAAACAGGCAGAGGCGGGCGGGCGCTCGGGCTCCGAGCTCAACGAGCTCATGCGGGCAAAGCAGGACAAGGATCGGCAGATCGCGAAGCTCGGGTCGCGGAAAGGAAACGACGTTGGCGATTGAGGAAAAGTTCCCGGAAGTCGGGCTTCTGCTGAAGGGCGGCCGGGAGAAGGGCTACCTCCTCTACGAGGAGATCCACACGATCCTGTCGGACGAGGCGACCGCCGCGCCCAAGGACCTGGAGAACATCTACGCGCGCTTCCTCGAGGTCGGCATCGAGATCGTGACGGATCCCGACCGCGCGGCGCGACGGCGGGCGGCCGACGCGGCCGAGTCCGCCGAAGAGGCCCGCGAAGCCGTCGAAAAGACCAACGACCCGGTGCGCATGTACCTGCGCGAGATGGGCACGGTCAAGCTCCTCGACCGCGAGGGCGAGGTCCGCATCGCCAAGCGCATCGAGCAGGGCGAGGCGAAGATCTACCAGGCCCTGGCCAACAACCCGGTCGTGCTCGAGGAGATCCTGAAGCTGCTCGAGAACGCCGGCCGCGACTCCCGCGTGGCGAGCGAGATCGTCAACGTCTCGGACGAGGACGAAGACGCCGACGAACAGCATGAGAGCCTCGACGACCGGGCAACCCGCAAGATCGAGAACATCCTGGGGAGCTTCCGCAAGATCGGCGCGCTCGACAAGGACATCAAGCGGATGAAGTTCAAGGCGCGCACGATCAAGAAGGGCACCAAGACCCTCGCGCGCATCGAAGCCTCGATCGACCGGAAGATCGCCGACATGGCGCGCCTGATCCGTGCGGCGGACTTCACGCCGGCCGTCCTGAACCGGGCCATCGGGATTCTGAAAGACATCGACCGCCAGATGTCGGCCCCCGAGATCACGATCCGCCAGGACACCAACACCCTGAAGAAGGAGAAGAACCCGACGCGGCTCGACTTCTACAAGCGGCGGATCGCCAAGTACAAGAAGCAGCTGCGCGAGCTCGAGCAGAAGTTCGGCGTTTCCCACGAGGACGTCAAGAAGACGCTCCGGAGCGTTCGGGAAGGCGAGGAGGAGGCCGACCAGGCCAAGCACGAGCTCATCGTCGCCAACCTGCGGCTGGTCGTCTCGATCGCCAAGAAGTACACCAACCGGGGCCTCCAGTTCCTGGACCTGATCCAGGAGGGCAACATCGGCCTGATGAAGGCGGTCGAGAAGTTCGAGCACCGCCGCGGGTACAAGTTCTCGACGTACGCGACTTGGTGGATCCGCCAGGCGATCACCCGGGCGATTGCCGACCAGGCGCGCACGATCCGCATCCCGGTCCACATGATCGAGACGATCAACAAGCTCACGCGCACCTCGCGCTCGCTCGTGCAGGAGCTCGGCCGCGAGCCCAACGCCGAGGAGATCGCCAAGCGCATGGACATGCCCGTCTCGAAGGTCCGCAAGATCATGAAGATCGCGCAGGAGCCCATCTCGCTCGAGACTCCGATCGGCGAGGAGGAAGATTCCCATCTGGGCGATTTCATCGAGGACCGGCAGGTGCTCTCGCCGATCGACGCCGTGCTCGTCTCGAACCTGCAGGACCAGACGCGCCGCGTCCTGAAGTCGTTGACGCCGCGCGAGGAGCAGGTGCTGAAGATGCGCTTCGGGGTCGGCGACGGCTCGGAGCACACCCTCGAGGAGGTCGGCCGCTCCTTCAACGTGACCCGCGAGCGGATCCGGCAGATCGAGTCGAAGGCGCTGCGCAAGCTCCGCCACCCGTCGCGGGCGAAGAAGCTGAAGCCGTTTTTGGAGACGATACGCTGAGAACCCGGAGGCAGACGGCAGGAGGCGGACGGCAGGATACAAGGCGTAACCCGATCGGTCTCCTGCATCCTGCATCCTGCCTCCCGACTTGGCAGAGAGACCCCGTTTGTTATATTCAGAGGGGTCCATAGCTCAGCGGTCCAGAGCCACCGGCTCATAACCGGTCAGACCCCGGTTCGAATCCGGGTGGACCCACCAGACGAAGGGCAGACGATTGAGGCTGTTGATCCGAGACCGAATTCCAAAAGCGAAGGCAACGCAAGGGTGTTCCCCAACGGGAACACCCTTTTTCATTCCGGGGGGGCCCCGGTGAGCGATCTTCTGGGGCAGCTCTACCGCCTGCAGACCCGGATCCGGTTCGTGCAGGAGCGGGAGAAGAGGCGCGACACCGTCCCCGCCGACCTCGTCGAGGTCGACCGCGAGTATCAGGAGAAGGTCCAGGCCGTCGCCCAGCTCAAGGCGCGGCTGACCCAGGCCGAGCTCGAGCGCCGCAAGGCCGAAGGCGAGCTCGCGGACCTCAAGGAGAGGCTCAAGAAGTACCAGACGCTGCTCAGGAACGTCCACTCCAGCCGGGAGTACTCGGCGGCGTTGAACGAGATCGACGGGGTCGAGAAGGCGATCCGGTCGACCGAGGACCAGTTCCTCGAGCTCGAGGAGGAGATCGAGACCGCGCGGGCCGACCTGACGGCGCGCGAGGCCAACTTCCCCGAGGAGACGGAGCAGCACGAGGAGAGGCTCAAGGACTGGCGCGCGGAGCAGCGCACGATCAACGAGGAGCTGGCCGGCGCCAGGGAAGAGATCCAGCGCCTCGAGTCCGAGATCCCGCCGCGGGACCGCGCTGAGTTCCACCGCCTCGTCGACAAGAAACAGGGCCTCGCCGTGGTCCTCGTCGTCGGGGGCTCGTGCTCCGCCTGCCACGTCAAAGTCCGCCCCGCCGCCATGCAGCAGTTGAAGCAGGGCCGCGAGATCGTCTACTGCGACACGTGCAAGAGGATCCTGTACTACGAACCCAAGTCGTCCTGATCCCTGTCGGCCATGAGATTCCGCGCGTTCATCGACGGTGCGGCACGCGGTAACCCCGGCCCGGCGGGCGCGGGCGTCTACGTCTCGGCCGAGGGCGAGGCGCCCGCCGAGGAGCTGTTCGAGGCGCTGGGCCGCGCCACCAACAACGTCGCGGAGTACCGGGCGCTGCTCCTCGCCTTGAAGCGCGCCGAGGAGCGCGGCGCCACGGACGTTTCGATCGCCTCCGACAGCTTGCTCCTCGTCCAGCAGATGCTGGGCCGCTACAAGGTCAAGGCCCCCAACCTGAAGCCTCTCTTCGCCGACGCGTTCCGGCGCGCGAAGAGCTTCCGACGCTTCGCGATCGCGCACGTGCCCCGCGAGGACAACAAGAAGGCCGACCGGCTCGCCAACCTCGGCGCCGACGCGAGCGAGCGCGC
>JBASRI010000240.1:0-11869 GCA_049273755.1 Thermoanaerobaculia bacterium | reverse complement strand
GTGACGACCTGCGCGATGCCGCGCACCTGGGAGGTCAGGTTGCTCGCCATGGAGTTGACGTTGTCGGTCAGGTCCTTCCAGGTTCCCGACACGCCGCGCACCATGGACTGACCGCCGAGCTTGCCTTCCGTGCCGACCTCGCGGGCCACGCGCGTGACCTCCGAGGCGAAGGACCGCAGCTGATCCACCATCGTGTTGATGGTGTCCTTCAGCTCCAGGATCTCGCCTCGCACGTCGACCGTGATCTTCTTGGAGAGATCCCCCTTGGCCACGGCCGTCGTGACCTCGGCGATGTTGCGCACCTGGCCCGTGAGGTTGCCGGCCATCGAGTTGACGCTGTCGGTCAGGTCCTTCCAGGTGCCCGAAACACCTTCCACCTGGGCCTGGCCGCCGAGCTTGCCTTCGGTGCCGACCTCGCGTGCCACGCGCGTGACCTCGGCCGCGAACGAGGAGAGCTGGTCCACCATCGTGTTGACCGTGTTCTTGAGCTCCAGGATCTCGCCCTTGACGTCGACCGTGATCTTCTTGGAGAGATCCCCCTTGGCCACCGCCTTGGTCACGTCGGCGATGTTGCGCACCTGCGACGTGAGGTTGCCGGCCATGAAGTTGACGTTGTCCGTCAGGTCCTTCCACGTGCCCGAGACGCCCTCGACGCGCGCCTGGCCGCCGAGCTTTCCCTCCGTTCCGACCTCCCGGGCCACGCGCGTGACCTCGGAGGCGAAGGAGCGGAGTTGATCCACCATCGTGTTGATCGTGGCCTTGAGCTCCAAAAACTCGCCCTTGACGTCGACCGTGATCTTCTTGGTCAGGTCCCCCTTCGCGACGGCGGTCGTCACGGCCGCGATGTTGCGCACCTGGCCGGTGAGGTTCCCGGCCATGAGGTTCACGTTCTCCGTGAGGTCCTTCCACGTCCCGGCCACGCCCTTGACCCGGGCCTGGCCGCCAAGTTTTCCCTCCGTGCCGACCTCGCGGGCCACGCGGGTGACCTCCGAGGCGAACGACGAGAGTTGGTGCACCATCGTGTTGATCGTCCGCGCAGTGCGCAGAAACTCTCCCCGAAGCGGCCGCCCGGCGGACTCCAGGTCCATCGTCTGCGAGAGGTCTCCCTTGGCGACGGCCCCGATGACGCGGGAGGTGTCGACCGTGGGACGCGCCAGATCCCCGATGAGCGTGTTGACCGATCGGACGCTCGACGCCCAGGAGCCCTGGACGTCGCCGAGAGAGGCACGCTCCGAGATTCGCCCCCGCTTGCCGACGAGGTCGGAGAGCCGCGCGAGCTCCAGGCTCATCCGCTGGTTGAGCTCGACGACCTCGTTGAACGTGTCGGCGATCCTTCCGTCGACTCCGGGCACACCCGACTCGAGCCGGACCGTGAAGTCGCCCTTCTTCAGGCGCGTCAGGACCTTGAGGAGGTGCCGGCGATCGAGACCGTCGACGGCGGCGCCGCCCTCGACAGGCGGCGGCACGGCTCTTCGGATTCGGGTTCCGGCGCGGCTCTCAGACCGCGAAACCGGCGACTCACTCATGAGAGTTCCTTTCTCGCCAGGCAAGGGTGAAGGGCTGAGGGTTGAGAAGCTCGAGCAGACGAGGCTGCTCCGCGCGCCTGGGCGCGATGCTCACCTGAGGACAGCCGCTCGTGGAGATGCACGTTAGTCTGTGCCCCATAGTGCAAAACTCGTGCCCCCGGGGACGACAAGGATAGCCCACCCAAGGATGCGGAAATGCTCCAATACCCCGGCAGTGGTCGACATCGTCTTCTCATCTCTGTTGATCGGGTTGCTCACCGGGGTGCAGCCGGTGAGCGTCGAGATCGCGCCGGCTGCCCCTGCGGCTGCCGTCATCTTCACTTTGGATGGCCAGACGGTCGCTCGGGACCTGGCTCCTCCCTGGAGCGCCAACGTCGACTTCGGGTCGAAGCTGCGGCCGCATGAGCTCGTCGCCATTGCGCTGGATTCGACAGGTCGCGAGGTGGGCCGAGCGAAACGATGGGTTAACGTCCCGCAGCCACCCGCGAGGCTCGAGATCTTGGTTGAGCGAAACGGTCTCGGAACGCCGGTTTCCGCGCGGATGATCGCCACGAGCGTCCTCAAGGAACAGCCCGCCCGCCGCACGGTTAGCCTCGACTCGGCCCCGCTGACACTCGACGCACAAGGTCGTGCGGCGCTGCCCTCGCTCGACCTGACGCAGGCTCACGTCTTGAGCGGCCTGGCGGAGTTCTCGGCCGACGCCGTGGCGCGCGCGGACGTGGCCTTCGGAGGCGGCGTGACCGACGAGGCCGGCTCGCGGCTGACGGCCGTCCCGATCCGAATCACGGGCCGAGAAATCCCGACGCTCGGCACCCTCAAGGGCGTCTTTCACGGACCCACGGGGCCGCTCGGGCCGATCGCGCTCGAGAAGGGCGGCGCCACCCTCCTCTTCGTGCGCAACCCGAACTGCAACGAGGCGGCGCGGCGGCTGGGTCGACCCAACCGCGACTATCCCCTCGCCCTCGACAGCGCCGACAGGGTCGGCTTCATATGGCCGCTCACCCGAAGGGTCTCCGGAGGTTCCGACCAAACCGATCTGTTCGAGTCGATGGGCCCCTTTTCCGTTCACGATGGCGGCTTCGTCTGGCTTCTCGCGCGCCTTTCCCGCCCGGGGATCCCGCCGGAGCCGCCTTATCGCTTTGCAGACGCAGTCGCCGTCGCCGGAATGCAGGCCAGCGGCTCCGGAACACGGCGAGCCGTAATTTTCGTCGAGGGCGACGAGAGAGAAGATGCGAGCCAATTGTCTCCGGAGCAAGTCACTCCGTACCTGGAAAGTCTCGGGGTGCCGTTACGGGTCTGGTCTCTTCTCGGTGTGGGCTCCGGCGAGTGGAAGGGCGGCCGGCCCGAGGACATCTCGACGTTTTTCGGGCTCAAGCTCGCCGTCAGCCGCCTGAGGCAAGACCTCGAGAGCCAGAGGATCGTCTGGATTCCCGGCGAGTGGGCGCCGGGACAAGTCACGCTCTCCCCCGAAGTGCGCGGGATCGAGATCCCCCGCTAAATCAAGGGCCGGGCTGGACCGCCAGCGTCCAGACCGTTTCGAGCGTCTCGTCCGCGCCGCGGCTGGCGACGCCGGCGCCGGCAAATCCCTTGCGGGGGAGGAGCGCGGTCTCTCGCTGGCCGCGGAGCCAGGCGTTGACGGGAAGCCTCACGTCCGCGACGTTCCACCGACCCGTGGCTTTGAAGTAGAGGATGGTTCCTCCGCCTCGGCAGGCGCGGACGCCCGCTCCCTCGACCCTCGCATCGTCGAGCAGGGACTCCGCGAGGAGCTGCGCCTGAGTGTCCAGAGCCTCGGAGCGGTCGAAGGAAGGATAACCGGCCTCGTTCCTCTTGCGGTTGGCGAGGTCGTAGAGGTCCGCCGCCAGCCACTCGCGGGGCGCGACGCCGGGCAACCGCTTCTTCAACGGATCCGGGCTTTGAGGCACGCCGGCGATGAGGACGCGGACAGGTTGCTCCCCGAGCACGCCTTCGCCGACGCCGATGTCCTTCGCTTCGTGCCGGAGAAAAGCCTCCGCTGAGCCAAGCGCGCGCGACCAGTCCTCGATGATCGCGCAAGGGTCGCCTTCCTGAACGGCGACGAGCTCCTGAGCGACGACGGCTGGATATCCGAGCGCCCGCGCCCGAGCGAGGGCCTCGCCGCTAGACATGGGCTCGAAATCGAGCGAGTCCGAAGCCCCGATCTCTTCGGCGCGCTCGGCCGCGAGCGTTCGGAGGGGTTGGGAGAGTCGGACCGGCGCCAGGCCGTGGTGCGCCCTTTCGGCATTGACGGCGGCGAGAAAAGCGGTCGCCGTCTTGTCGTCCACCGCGAGCGGGAACCCCGCGAAGGCCGTGGCGCCCGCCAGGACCACTGCGAGAGTCACTTCCGAATCGTCCGCCTCCGAAACGAAGCATACAGGTCGTCGAACAGGGCGAACCCGCGCTTGAGCCGGTCCTCGTCCGCGGGACACTCCAGGACGATGCCGAGGAGAATCCGTTCGATGCCCGGCGCCTCGGCGCGCTCGAACTTGTCGTCTTTCAGATCGATGGCGTGAACGATCTGGGCGATCTCCCGGAGGGCCCGATCCGGCTTCGCGACTCTCGCGACGAGCGTCTCGAAGGTGCAGTTGTCGCCTTCGTGGGTGAAGTCTCCGCCGGGCATGTCGAACCGCAGCTCGCCGGGCTTGCGCTGCTCCCCGGGGTCGATGAAGCGAAAGCGCGCTTTCGGGTCGAGGAACCGGCGGATGAGCCACGCCGAGGCGATGCGGTCGATCTGGACGCCCCGCCGCGTCACCCAGATCCGGCCGATCAGCGAAGGCTCGCCGCGGGACTCGAACTGGCTCGACAGGTAGGCGTCCGTGTCGGGATCCTGGAACCGGGCCTCGCACACGTAGGCGTTTCCCCCGCCGCCGGCGGCCTCGGCCGCGATCTCCTGGAGCTGCTCGAGCGCGCCCGCGCTCGCGGGCAGAACGTAGACCGCGTCTTTCAGCGCGATCGCGCCCGCCTTTCGTAGCCGGTTCCGGACCTTCGCCCGGAGGTACGCGGGCTTCGGGGGCAGGGAGTGGATCAGCACACACCAGCGGAGGCGCTCCGGCGCGGGTCCCACGAAGAAGAGTATAGCAGTTGATATAGCTATATAGCAGTTGATATCCTGACCGCCGTGCGTGCGCGGCGGGCGGCCAGCCTCGCGGGAGCGCTCTTCGCTCTGGGGTTCGGGCAGGAGCTCTGGTGGCGCTACCTCCCGGCCTACCTGCGAGCCCTCGGAGCCTCGGCGTTCTCCGTCGGCCTCTTCGGGACGTTGCGCGACCTCCTCGACGCGGCGTACGCCTACCCCGGGGGCCTCGCCTCCGACCGCCTGGGCACCCGGCACTCGCTCCTACTCTTCAGCGCCTTGACGACCGCGGGATACGTCGTCTACGCGCTGGTGGGATCGGTCACCGCGGTCTTCGCGGGCCTCCTGCTCGTGATGGCCTGGCCGTCGCTCGGCCTGCCGTCGACCTTCGCGGTGATCGGCGAGGAGCTCGAGGGACCCGGCCGGATTCGCGGCTTCACGGCCCAGGCCGTGGTCAAGCGGCTTCCAATCCTCGTTGCTCCTCCGCTCGGCGGCCTGCTCCTCGAGCGCTACGGGATGGAAAGCGGGATGCGCCTAGGCTTCGGCCTGTCGATCGCCATCGCCGTCCCCACGCTGCTGTTCCTGTCGAGAGCGATGCGCCAAAACGTCCCGGGCGCCGTCGTCTCCCCCTCCCGCGGAGACCGCTCAAAGCCCCGGCTTCATCCCGCGCTGCGCCAGCTCCTCGTCGCCGACTGCCTCGTGCGCCTCTGCGAGGGGCTGCCGGACGTGTTCCTCGTCGTCTGGGCGCTCGAGGTCGTCCGGATCTCACCCCTGCAGTTCGGCGTCCTGACCTCCATCCTGATGGGGACCGCGATCCTCTCGTACGCGCCGGCCGCGGCCCTGGCCGGGCGCGTCGAGAAGAAGCCCTTCGTCCTGCTGACGTACGCGTTTTTCACGGCGTTTCCCGTGGCCGTCGTGCTCGCGAGCTCGTTCCCGGCGCTCGCCATCGCCTACGGCATCGGCGGCCTGCGCGAGATCGGCGAGCCCGCGCGCAAGGCCCTGATCCTGGACCTCGCGGACCCGGCAGCCCGCGGTCGGACCGTCGGCCTGTACTACGGGATCCGGGGGTTCTCGGTCGCCGGCGCCGCCGCGGTCGGCGGAGCGCTCTGGACCCTCTCGCCCGCCCTGACGTTCATCGTCGCCGCCGCGCTGGGTCTGGCCGGAACGGCGTGGGCCGCGGCTTTTCTCCCGTCCACGTCTCGCAGACAGGAGGTGCTTCGATGAAATGGGTGACCCGCGAAGGCATTCACGTCAACCGGACGGCGAGCGGCTGGCTCATCCGGCGCTTCCTCGACCCCGGAGCCGAGATCCGGTTCGTCGAGCCGGCGCAGGTGGCCCGCGTGCAGGAGGAGGAGGCCGCCCTCGGCTTCGACGCTCCGGGGGCCCGCTACCCGCACGCCGATGCGAAGGGGCGCTGCTCCTTCGAGCAGCTCGTCGCGGAGCGGCTCCCTGGCGACGCCGCGCTGGCGCGGCTGGCCAAGATCGTCCACGGGGCCGACTTCCCGGCCGAGATCTCCATCACGCCGGAGTCCGCGGGCCTCTGGGCGATCAGCCAGGGTTTCACCGACGTGGGGCGTGACGACGCCGAGATCCTGGAGCGCGCGAGCTTCCTCTACGACTCGCTGTACGCCCACCTGCGGAGGGTTACCGGTCGCGCGGGGACCGCGGAAGACGCGCGGCCGACCTCCTAACGCCCGGTTCGGAAGCGGCCGGTGAACTCGCGGGCCGGCTCGGTCGCGGCGCGCTCGGACGGCACACCCAGATAGAACCCCTGCCCGTACGGAATGCCCAGCCGGCGGCACTCCTCCAGGTCCTCCGGCGTCTCGATCCCCTCGGCGACGCAGATCGCGTCGATGCGCTGGGAGAGGTTGACCAGCATCTCGACGACGTCGCGTTTGATCGAGTCGCTTCGCAGGCCCGTGATCAGCGTGTTCGCGACCTTGATGAAGTTGGGCCTCAACTCGGCAATGGCCTGGAGCGACGCATAGCCCGAGCCGGCGTCGTCGATCGCGATCCGGAAGCCGAGCTCCCGCAGCTTCGCCAGAGCGGTCCGGAAGACCGGCAGATCGCGGATCGCCGAACGCTCCGTGACCTCCAGCACGACCGGGTGGTTGCGGCCGAAGAGAGCCGGCACCGTCTCGGGCCCGGAGCGCGAGAGGGCGATGATCGTCTCGGCCTCGACGTTGATGAAGAGGTACCCCGACTGTGTGGTCGGGTAGTGCGAGGCCGAAGAGCCCAGGCAGAGCTGCTCGAGCTCCCAGACCCCTTCGTTCTCGCCGGCGAACTGGAAGAGGAGCTCGGGGCTCTCGAAGGCCGTGTCGGCCGGGCCGCGGGTCAGGGCTTCGTGGCCGAAGAGCTCCATCGTCGAGAGCTCGAAGATCGGCTGGTAGACCGTGCGGATCCGCCCCCTGCGCAGGATCTCGCGGAAGGTCTCACGCAGCGCCGCCTGCCGCTCCTCCTCTTTCGTGGTTGCGACGGCGATCGCCTGGCGCAGGGCTCGGTACACCAGCCGCTCGACCCGCATCTGGGGACTCGGGCGCAGGAGCGCGTGGCCCACGAAGACGCCAATCCGCTTGTGGATTCGGGCGCCGAAGGCCTCGTCGAGCGAGCCCCGAAGCGACTCCTCGACCTGCCGGGCCTTGCGCTGGAGGCGCGCGGGCGCCTCCTCCCCCGCCTCGAGCGTGGCGAAGACATAGAAGTCCGATCCCGCCGCGCGGTTGACCGCGATGAAGTCCTCGGTGGCGAAGACAGTGCCGACCATGCGGCGCAGCGTCCGCGCGGTGTGGCGCAGCAGGCCGTCGAAGACTTCCCAGCCGTAGGTCTCTTCGATGTGGCTGTACTGCTCGACGTCGATGTAGAGCACGCCCATCTCCCGATTGTCGAGCAGCCGGTCGCGGAGGGCGTCGATGATGACGGGCACCGTCGGCAGCTCCGTCACGGCGTCGAAGAGGAGGTTCTGGAAGCGCAGCTCCTCGTTTTCCGTCGTGAGGAACGCCGGCGACCGGTCCCGCTTCTGGTCCAGGAGGCGGCGAACCGTCGAGAGGAGCTTCTTCCGGGTGAAGGGCTTCGTGATGTAGTCGTCGGCGCCGACCTGCATGCCGGTGATCAAGTCGCGGATCTCGCTCTTGACCGTCAGCATCGCGATCGGGATCTGGCGCGTCTCAGGCGCGCTCTTCAACGTCGTGCAGACTTCCCAGCCCGACAGCTCCGGCATCATCACGTCGAGCAGGATCAGGTCGGGCTTGGCCTCGATCGCCTTTTCCACGCCCTCCCGGCCGTTGCGCGCCAGGAGCGCCGCATACCCGGCGTTATCCAGGATGGTCTGGACGATCAAGAGGACGTCTTCGTCGTCGTCGACGATGAGAATCTTTTCGGCGGCCATCGCGCTCGCTTGTTGGGGTTCAGTCGATCATAGCACCAGGACAGCGTAGAGGGGCCGCCCCGCGAGCGCCGCTCGGCCCCCAAGGGCCGACAGCTCGATGAACACGGACACACCCAGCACCCTGGCGCCGAGTTTTTCGGCGAGCTCGGCGGCCGCTTTCGCCGTCCCGCCCGTGGCCAGCACGTCGTCGACGACGAGGACGCGCTCCCCTTTGACGAAGGCGTCGGCGTGGACCTCCAGACTGTCCTTGCCGTATTCGAGGCCGTAGAAGACGCGCTCGGTCTTGCGCGGAAGCTTGCCCGGCTTTCTCGCCGGAACGATGCCGACGTGGAGCTCTCGGGCCAGCGCCGTGCCGAAGAGGAACCCCCGCGCCTCGATTCCCAGGATCTTGTCCGGGGGCTCGGCTCGGAAGGGCGCGGCCATCGCTTCGACGGCCGCGCAGAAGGCCGAGGGCGTGGCGAGCAGCGGCGTGACGTCGCGAAAGAGGATTCCCGGCGACGGAAAGTCCGGCACGTCGCGGATGTAGGCGCGAAAGTCGGTCATCACGCGATCTCGAAGGAGGCGAGGCCCTGCTCCGGACGTTCCTCGATCAGGACTCCCTCCACGCGCGAGGCCACGGGACCGCGCCGCAGGCGCTCGAGATAGCGGTCGACCGCGGCCGGCTCGCCTTCCGCGAGCGTCTCGACCGAACCGTCGGGGAGGTTGCGCACCCAGCCCGCGATCCCGAGCTCCCGGGCCGCGCGCACCGCGAAGTAGCGGAAGCCCACGCCCTGCACCCGCCCCTGGACGACGGCGCGCCGCGCGGTCACGCCGGGCTCCCCGAAAACCGCCCCAACAGCGGAACGAACGTCACGTCCTCGCCGTCCTCCTGCGCGAAGTCAGTCTTGCGGCGGCGGATCACGCGCAGGCGCTGCCGGCCCGGAGGCCCGAGCGGCACGACGAGGCGGCCCCCCATCGCGAGCTGCGCCAGCAGCGGCTCCGGCACCGTCTCCGTGCCGGCCGTCACGAGGATCCGGTCGTAGGGCGCGGCCGCGGGATATCCATACGTTCCGTCGAAGGCCTTGACCGACACGTTGTGAAACCCGAGGGAGGCCAGGGTCGCGGCGGCGCTGCGGGCCAGCTCGTCGATGCGCTCGAGCGAGTAGACGCTGCGGGCCAGCTTCGCCAGGACGGCGGTGTGATAGCCGGAGCCGGACCCGATCTCGAGGACCTTGTGGCCCCCGTCGACTCCCAGGCGCTGCGTCATGACGCCCACGACGTAGGGCTGGGAGATCGTCTGGCCGAAGCCGATCGGCAGCGAATGGTCGCCGTACGCCCGCGCGCGCAGAGGCTCGGGCACGAACCGGTGCCGGGGGATCTGCATCATGGCCTCGAGCACGCGCGGGTCGTCCACTCCGCGGGGCGCCACGAATCGGGTGACCATCTCGCGCCGCTGGGCTTCCTCCCGGCCGGAGGCCGGGCCGCGGGCGTCGCGCGCTGGCATTGCGGGCATGATAGCAGGCCGCGCAGGAATCCGAGCCGTCCCGAGCGCGTTACCGATCCCGGTAATATGCGGCTCTGATTCGTCGCGTTTTGTTTTCGGAGGCATGGAGGCACAATTGACGGCATCCCAGGACGTCGTAGAAGTCGGCCGCGAGCAGCGCATCGCGGGCGTCTCGCGCGAAGAGGTTCGCAAGTGGTACGCGCTGATGCATCTGGCGCGCGTGCTCGACGACAAGGCGCCCAACTACCTGAAGCAGGGCCTGGGCTGGAGCTACCACGCTCCGTGCGCAGGCCATGACGCCATCCAGCTCGCGCTCGGGATGACATTCCGTCCCGGGCGGGACTATCTCTTCCCGTACTACCGGGACCTCGCGACCTGCGTGGCCGCGGGACTGACGGCCGAGGAGATCCTCTTGAACGGGATGTCCAAAGCGACCGACGTGGCCTCGGGCGGGCGCCACATGTCCAACCACTTCGCCAAGCCCTCGATCGGCATCCAGAACGTCTCCTCGTGTGTCTCGAACCACACGCAGCACGCGGTGGGCCTGGCCCGCGCCGTCAAGACCTACGGGAACGACGCGATCGTCTTCGCGTCCGTGGGCGAGTCGTCGACCTCCGAAGGCTACTTCTACGAAGCGGTCAACGGCGCCTCGCGCGAGAAGCTCCCGGTCGTCTTCGTCGTGCAGGACAACGCCTACGGCATCTCGGTGCCGAAGTCCGACCAGACGGCGAACCTCTACGCCTCCGACAACTTCTCGGGCTTTCCGAATCTGAAGATCATCCACTGCGACGGGTTGGACGTCTTCGACTCCTTCCGCGCGATGCGGGAAGCCGTCGCGTACGTCCGCACGGGCGCCGGGGCCGCGATCGTGCACGCGACGTGCGTGCGCATCCACTCGCACTCCAACTCCGACCGCCAGGAGCTCTACCGCACGCCCGAAGAGCTCGCCGCCGCGAAGGCGGCCGATCCCCTGCCCCGCTTCCGCAAGCTGCTCGTCGAGACCGGCCTCCTCGGAGAAGACGAGCTGCACGCGATCGAGGCGCAGAACGAGAAGGCCTACGAGGATGCCGCGGACAAGGCGAAGGCCGCTCCCGAACCGGATCCCCGCTCGATCCATGAGTTCGTCGTGCCCGAGCCCTGGACGCCGGAAGCCTGGCCCGACGGCCTTCCCGACGGTACGGGCGATGAGATGACGCTCGTCCAGGCCCTCAACACGACGCTCAAGGAAGAGTTCCGGCACAACCCCGACACGTATATCTGGGGCCAGGACGTCGCCTACCGCGACAAGGGCGGCGTCTTCAACGTCACCAAGGGCATGCAGCAGGAGTTCGGCCGCGCCCGGGTCTTCAACGCCCCGATCGCCGAGGACCACATCATGGGCACGGCCGACGGTTTCTCGCGCCTGTCCCAGAAGATCCGCGTCGTCGTCGAGGGCTCGGAGTTCGCCGACTACTTCTGGCCCGCGGCCGAGCAGATGGTCGAGATGTCGCACGAGTACTGGAGGACGAACGGCCAGTTCGTCCCCAACGTCACCGTGCGCCTGCCCTCGGGCGGGTACATCGGCGGAGGCCTCTACCACTCGCAGAACATCGAGGGATGGTTGACGACGCTTCCGGGCCTCCGGATCGTCGTGCCGGCCTTCGCCGATGACGCGGCTGGGCTGTTGCGCACGGCGATCCGCTCGCGCGGCATCACGCTGTACCTCGAGCCGAAGTTCCTCTACAGCAACCCCCTGGCCCGCGCGAAGGTCCCGGCGGGCTTCGCCGTGCCGTTCGGAAAGGCGCGCCTGCGCCGCGAGGGCGAGGACCTGACGATCGTGGCGTACGGAACGCCCGTCCACTTCGCGCTCGAGGCGGCCAGGGTCCTGGAGAAGGAGGGCAAGTCGGTGGAGGTCCTGGACCTGCGGTCACTCGTCCCTCTCGACTGGGGCGCCGTGCTCGCCTCCGTGCGCAAGACGAACCGCGTGCTCGTGGCCCACGAGGACAAGGTTCACGCCGGCTTCGGCGGGGAGATCGCGGCCCAGATCCAGGAGCGCGCGTTCGAGCATCTCGACGCGCCCATCGGCCGCGTCGGCTCGGAGTTCACACCGGTCGGATTCAGCCGGGTGCTCGAGCGCGCGATCCTTCCGAGCTCGGACAAGGTTCTGGCGGCCGCGCGAAAGGTTCTGGCCTACTGATTTTCCGATGTCATCCCGAGCGCAGCGAGGGATCCCTTTAGAGTCGCGGTGCGGCTACGAAAGGGATCCCTCGTCGCTCCGTTCCTCGGGATGACAAAGGGGATGGCCGTCACGGCAAGTAGCCGTCATCCCAGAGCGCAGCGAGGGATCCTTCTTTCCCTTGTCATCCCGAGCGCAGCGAGGGATCCCTTTAGAGTCGTCGTGCGGCTACGAAAGG
>JBASRI010000544.1:0-7137 GCA_049273755.1 Thermoanaerobaculia bacterium | reverse complement strand
GTACCAGCCGTGGTAGCGGCGCGTGCGCTGACCCGCCGCGGTGCCGCAGGCGAACCCGCCCAGGCCGTCGGTCTCCAGCCACTCGAGCGCGAGGGCACGCGCCTCGCTCTCCGAGCGGCTCCACTCGAGCGGCCGGCGGGCGCCCCGGTCGCGGGCGGTCGATTCTTTGATGGACACGGGCGCGCGAAACCTCTCCGGGCGATTCTCTATCAGATGGGGCGGGGAAGCTCGACCCTTCGCCCGAACTGTCCACGACCGCGTAATAAGATCGACTCCCCGAAGGAGGGCCCTTGACCACCGCCAGCAAATCCGTCGACGAGCTCTGTATCAATACCATCCGCACACTTTCCATCGACGCGGTGCAGAAGGCCAACTCCGGCCATCCCGGGCTGCCGCTGGGCGCCTCTCCGATGGCTTACGTCCTCTGGCAGCGCTTTCTCAAGCACAACCCTCGGGACCCGCACTGGCCTGACCGCGACCGCTTCGTCCTGTCGGCCGGGCACGGTTCCATGCTGCTCTACAGCCTGCTCTACCTGACCGGTTACGACCTCGCTCTCGACGACATCAAGGCCTTCCGGCAATGGGGCAGCCGCACCCCCGGGCATCCCGAATACGGCTTGACGCCGGGCGTCGAGGCCACGACGGGCCCGCTGGGCCAGGGGGCGGCGAACGCGGTCGGCATGGCGATCGCGGAGCGGTTCCTGGCTCACCGCTACAACCGCCCCGGCCGCGAGATCGTGAACCACCGGACCTTCTGCCTCGTGGGCGACGGCGACCTCATGGAGGGCATCTCGAGCGAGGCGGGGTCGCTGGCCGGCCATCTGAAGCTCGGCAAGCTCGTCTACCTCTACGACGACAACAAGGTCTCCCTCGACGGGCCGACCTCGCAGGCCTTCACCGAGGATGTGCTCGCGCGCTACGCCGCGTACAGCTGGAAAACGCTCCGGGTCGAGGACGGCAACACGGACTTGGATGGCATCGACCGGGCGATCCGGGAGGCCGTCTCCCAGACCGAACGTCCCACGATCATCGCCGTCCGCACGACGATCGGGTACGGCTCCCCGCACAAGGCCGGGACCTCCGCCGCACACGGAAGCGCGCTGGGCGTCGAGGAGGTCGCGCTGACCAAGAAGGCTCTCGGCTGGGAGTGGACCGATCCCTTCACCGTGCCGCCCGAGGCTCTGGCGCACTTCCGCACGGCGGTGGACCGGGGCGGCAAAGCCGAGTCCGAGTGGGAAAAGCGCCTCGACGCCTGGGCAAAGGAGTATCCGGAGCTGGCCGCCGAGTGGCGCACGGCGCAGGGAGGGGAGCTGCCCCCGGGCTGGGATGCGGACCTGCCGCAGTGGAAGCCGGGAGAGTCGCTGGCGACCCGCGTCGCCGGCAGCAAGGCGATCAACGCCATCGCCAAGCACGTGCCGTGGCTCCTGGGCGGCGACGCGGACCTGTCCGAGTCCACGAAGACGACGATCGAGGGCGCAGGGCCCTTCGACGGCCAGACCGGCGCGGGCAACAACATCCACTACGGCGTGCGCGAGCACGCGATGGCGGGGATCGGAAACGGCATCTCCTACCACGGCGGGGCGCGGCCCTTCGTCGCGACGTTCTTCTGCTTCTCCGACTACATGCGGCCCTCGGTCCGCCTCGCTGCGATTTCCAAGCTGCCGACGATCTTCGTCTGGACGCACGACTCGATCGGCCTGGGCGAGGACGGGCCGACGCACCAGGCGGTCGAGCATCTGATGTCGCTGCGCGACATGCCGGAGTTTTCGGCGATCCGTCCGGGCGACGCCAACGAGACCGCGCAGGCGTGGCGCGCCGCGATGCAGCACCGGAAAGGCGCCGTCGGAATCGTGTGCTGCCGCCAGAACGTGCCGGTCCTGGACCGGTCGGGCGCGAAGGGGGAGGTGGCGCGCGGAGCCTACGTCTTCGCCGAAGCGTCCTCCGGCACGCCCGCCCTGATTCTGATGGCGAGCGGCTCGGAGCTGCACCTGGCCGTGGGCGCCCGCCAGAAGCTCGAGGCGGAAGGGGTGCCCACGCGCGTGGTCTCGATGCCGTGCTGGGAGTTCTTCGACGAGCAGCCGCCGGCCTACCGGGACGAGGTCCTGCCGCCGTCGGTCAAAGCGCGGCTTTCGATCGAGGCCGGCGTGACGCTGGGATGGCAGAAATACGTCGGGGACGAGGGCAGTTCGATCGGAGTGGATCGCTACGGCGCCTCGGCGCCTGGCGATGTCGTGATGAGGGAGTACGGCTTCACCGTGGAGAACGTGGTGAAGCGCGCGCACGAGGTGCTTGGAAAGGGGGCAACGACATGGCCGACAATCCGCTGAAGAGGCTCGAGAGCCTCGGACAGAGCGTCTGGTACGACTACATCCGCCGGGACCTGGTGGAGGGCGGCGGTCTGAAGCGCTTGATCGACGAGGACTGCCTTCGGGGGATGACGTCGAACCCGACGATCTTCGAGAAGGCGATCGCCGGCAGCGCGCTCTACGACCAGGACATCCGGAGCGCGGCCGCCGGCAAACCGGCGGCCCAGATCTACGAGGACCTCGCCGTTCACGACGTGCGGGGCGCGGCCGACGTCTTCCGACAGACCTACGACGCGCGCCGCGGGCAGGACGGGTTCGTCTCGATCGAGGTGCAGCCGCACCTGGCCCGCGACACGCAGGGCACGATCGCCGAGGCGCGTCGCCTCTGGGCGGAGTGCGCCCGGCCCAACGTCATGGTCAAGATCCCTGGGACGCCCGAGGGTCTGCCCGCGATTCGGCAGTGCCTGTCGGAGGGAATCAACATCAACATCACCCTTCTCTTTTCGGTGCAGCGCCACCGCGAGGTCATGGAGGCGTACCTCGCGGCGCTCGAGGACCGGGTCCAGGCCAGGAAGTCCGTCGACGGGATCGCCTCGGTCGCGAGCTTCTTCGTCTCGCGGGTGGACACGAACGCCGACAAGAAGCTCGACGCTCTGATCGCGAAGGGCAACGAGAAGGCGAAGGCCCTTCGCGGCAAGATCGCCATCGCCAACGCGCGCCTGGCCTACGAGGCGTTCGAGCAGGTCTTCCGGCAGCCGCGCTTCGCGGCTCTGAAGGCAAGAGGCGCCCGGGTCCAGCGCCCGCTCTGGGCTTCGACCTCCACCAAGGATCCGGTGTACCCCGACCTCTACTACGTCGAGGCCCTGATCGCACCCGACACGGTCGACACGATGCCCCCCGAGACCTTCGAGGCGTACCGCGACCACGGCGACCCCAAGGTCCGCATCCATGACGACCTGGAGGGCGCCCGCGCCGCGCTCCGGCAGCTCGCGGATCTCGGGATCTCGGTCGAGCAGGTCTACAAGGAGCTCGAGGACGAGGGCGTCAAGAAGTTCTCGGACTCCTACGACAGCCTGCTCAAAGCGATCCAGCAGAAGGCCCACTCCATGAGGGTGGCTTGACCGGAGACCCTGGAGGATCTCCCGGCCGCCGGGAGGAGGACATCCGGCCTCCCGCGGCACTCGTCATCTTCGGGGCCTCGGGCGACCTGACGCACCGTCTGCTCGCGCCGGCGATCGCGCACCTGAACCGCGACGGCGCGATCTCGCCGGAGTTCGCGATCATCGGCGTCGCGCGCAGCGCATACACCGACGCGGAATTCCGGAGGCACCTCGAGGACGGCGCGCGGGAGTTCACGCCGCCCACGCAGGGCCGGCCCGGGGAGCTGCCGGCGACGGTCCGGTATTTCGCCGGCGACTTCGGGGACCCGGGGCTCTACCAGACGCTCAGGCAGTTCATCGAGGAGATCGAGAACCGGCGCGGCGGCCCCCGCAACCGGATCTTCTACCTCGCCACACCTCCCGACGCGGACGAGTTGATCGTCGGGGGGATCGGTGAATCGGGGCTGGCCCAGGTCGACAACGGGTGGATCCGCGTGGTCGTCGAGAAGCCCTTCGGCGACGACCTGGCCTCCGGCCGGCACCTGAACCAGGTCCTTCTGAGGGTCTTCAAGGAGTCCCAGATCTACCGGATCGACCACTACCTCGGCAAGGAAACCGTCCAGAACATTTTCGTTCTGCGCTTTGCCAACGGGATCTTCGAGCCGCTCTGGAACCACCGCTACATCGACCACGTGCAGATCGCCGTGGCCGAGTCCGTGGGCGTCGGCCACCGCGCCGGCTTCTACGAGAAGGCGGGCGTGGTCCGCGACATGTTTCAGAACCACCTCATGCAGCTTCTGACGCTGACGGCCATGGAAGCGCCGGCCGCCTACGAGGCCGACGCCATCCGCGCCGAGAAGGTCAAGGTGCTTCGGTCGATCCGTCCGTTCCCCGAGGACGCCGTCGACGACTGGGCCGTGCGCGGCCAGTACGGTCCGGGCGTCGTCAACGGCAAGCGCGTGCCGGGCTATCGCGAGGAGGACAAGGTCGATCCCCACTCGACCACGCCCACCTACGCCGCGATCAAGTTCGCCATCGACAACTGGCGATGGGCGGGCGTGCCCTTCTACCTGCGTTCCGGCAAGCGCCTGGGCAAGCGCATCACCGAGGTCGCGATCGAGTTCAAGGGCGTGCCGCACACGTTCTTCAGCAAGGCCTCCGGGGAGCTCCTGCCCAACGTCCTGCGCCTCCACATCCAGCCCGACGAGGGCGTGTCGTTGAAGTTCAGCGTCAAGATCCCGGGATCCGTCCTGCAGATCCAGTCCGTCTACATGGACTTCCCGTACTCCAAGCTCGGCGCTCCCATCTCCGGAGGCTACGAGCGCCTGCTCTTGGACGTCACCCATGGCGACCAGACCCTCTTCATCCGGGGCGACGAAGCCGAGCACGCCTGGGAAGTCTTGACGCCGATCCTCAACGCCTACGAGAAGAATCCGCCGCTCGATTTCCCGAACTACGCCGCCGGCACGTTCGGCCCCGAGGCCGCGGACAAGTTCCTGGAGAGGGAAGGGAGGCGCTGGCGGACGCTGTAGGGTCGGACGGCAGACGGCAGACACCAGACGCGGCAGAGGTTCTGCGGTCTGCGATCCGTCGGGTGTGGTCTGGTTCTACGCCTCCTTCGCCTCGCCGGTCTTCCCAGCCTTCGACTGGGCGATGACCTTTTCCTGGAGGGCGTGCGGCACCTCGGAGTAGTGGGAGAACTCGAGGTGAAAGGAGCCGCGGCCCTGCGTGATCGACCGCAGCTGCGCGCCGTAGGTCAGGAGCTCCGCCATCGGGACCTGCGCCTTGATCAGGGTGTCGTCTTCGGCGGAGTCCATGCCCTGGACGTGGCCGCGCCGCGATGAGAGGTCGCCCATCAAGTCGCCGACGTACTCGTTGGGCGCCGTGATCTCGACGTTCATGACCGGCTCGAGGAGTGTCGGCTTGGCCGCCGCCATCGCCTCCTTGTAGGCGAGGGCACCGGCGAGCTTGAACGCGAGCTCGGAAGAGTCCACGTCGTGGTACTGGCCGTCGTAGAGGGTCACCCGAAAGTCCACCATCGGGTACCCGGCCAGGAAGCCCTTGCGGCGGACCTCCTGGATGCCCTTCTCGACCGCCGGGATGAAGTTGCGGGGAATCGAGCCGCCGTAGATGTCGTCCACGAACTCGAAGTCCTTGCCGCGGGGCAGAGGTTCGACGCGGATGCGGCAGTCGGCGAACTGACCGTGGCCGCCGGTCTGCTTCTTGTGGCGGCCGTGGGCCTCGGCCTTCCGGGTGATCGTCTCGCGGTAGGGGACCTTGGGCGGATGGAGGATGACCTCGACGCCGTAGCGCTTCTTGAGCCTCGCGACGGCAATCTCGACGTGGAGCTGCGAGGCGCCCGCGAGGTGGAACTCCTTGGTCTCCTCGTCGCGTTGGAAGTTGAGCGACGGGTCCTCTTCGATCAGCTTGTGGAGCGCGGTCGAGATCTTGTCCTCGTCGCCCTTCGCTTTGGGCTCGATCGCGTAGGCGATCGAGGCCTCCGGCACCGAGAGCCTCGGCAGAACGACCGTGTGGTCCTTGGTGGTGAGCGTGTCGCCGGTCAACGTCTCCTTGAGCTTCGCGACGGCAACGATGTCTCCGGCTCGGGCCTCGGGCACGCTGACGTGCTCCTTGCCCTGGGGCAGGAAGAGGCCCGAGAAGCGCTCGTGCACGCCTTTGCTCGAGTTCCAGTAGTTTCCGTCGGACTGGAAGTGGCCGGCCAGCACGCGCAGGTACGAGATCCGGCCCGCGAACGGGTCCGAGACGGTCTTGAAGACCTGGGCCACGGCGTGGTCCTTCTCGTTGGTGAAGACCATGACGGGCTTGCCGTCCTTGCCCGTGCCCTCGGTCTTGCGGCTCTCGGGAGAGGGGAGAAGCGCCACGCACGCGTCGAGGATGCGGAGTGCCCCGATTCCCGAGGCCGAAGCGGCGCACATCACCGGAAAGACCTTCCGCTCGACGATCTCGCGCTTCAAGCCCGGCAGGATGTCCTGCGCCTCGAGCGTGCCCTGGGCGAAGAACTTCTCCATCAGGTCGTCTTCACCCTCGGCGACCTTCTCGACGAGCGCCTCGTGCTCGGCCTTGGCGCGCTCGGCAAGCTCCGCTGGAATGGGGCCGTCCGCGCGCTTGCCGCCGTCGAGGACGTGGGCCTCCATGCGGACGAGGTCGACGGTGCCCTTGAAGCCCTTTTCCTCGCCGACCGGGATCTGCAACGGGACCACGCCGCGTCCGAACTTCTTCTGCAGGGACTCGACCGTTCGGTCGAAGGACGCCCGCTCCCGGTCCATGCGGTTGACCACGAAGAGGACGGGCCGGGCGAACTCGGCGGCGAACTTCCAGACCCGCTCGGTCTGGACCTCGACGCCCGAAACGGCGTCGAGCACGATGATCGCCGCGTCCGCGGCATAGACCGCGGCGCGGGCCTCCGGGGCGAAGATGCCGTACCCGGGAGCGTCGACGAAGTTGATCCTCGTGTCTCGGTGGACGACGTGGGCGACGGCCAGGTTGATCGAGATCTTGCGGTCGATCTCCTCGGCGTCGAAGTCGGTCGGGCAGGTGCCATCCTCGATCTTGCCGGGGCGCGTCGTGACTCCGGCCGCATGGAGGAGGGCGCCGACGAGCGTCGTCTTGCCGACGGTGTTGTGGCCGACGACGGCGACGTTGCGAAGCTCGGGTGCGGAAAGTGCTTTCATGAGGCCGGATTATAGTCACGTCGCGAGCGCTTGCTCGGA
>JBASRI010000543.1:0-3660 GCA_049273755.1 Thermoanaerobaculia bacterium | reverse complement strand
GCGCGGATCTCGGGCAGTCCGATCGGCTCAATCGGCGTCGTGGCGCTCGCCTCCGAACTCGACGGGCTTCCCGAGGTTTCCGGCCCGCGCCTTCGCGTAGATGTGCTGCGCCGCGGCGACATCCTCGATCGCGAGGCCAACCGACTTGAAGACGGTGATGTCGGACGGGCCGGTCCGGCCCTTCACTGCTGCCGTGACGAGTTGCCCGAGGTCGCCCAGGATGTGCTCGTCGGGCACCGCCCCTTCCGCGCGGGCCATCAGGAAGTCGCCGGCCTCGGCCAGCGCGGACTCGCGATGGTCCACGAAGAATCGGGCGCGTGCGACGGCGGCCGCATCGAGCTCCCTGGCCGTCGCCACGCTCGACCCGACCGCGTTGACGTGGACGCCGGGGGAGAGCCACTCTCCCAGGACCACCGGCTCGCGGGAGGACGTCACGGTGCAGACGATGTCGGCGCCCGCGACCGCGTCTTGCACGGTCTCGCAGGCGGTGATGGCGATGCCGTGCCTGCGGCCTTCGCGCTCGGCGAAAGAGCGGGCCCGCCCCGGCGTCTTGCTCGCCACGCGGACCCGGCGAATTCCGCGCACCCCCAGCATGGCCTCCAGGTGCGTCCGCGCCTCGACGCCGGAGCCGACGAGCGCGAGGTCCCCCGCATCCTCGCGCGCCAACAGGCGCGTGGCGAGGCCGCTGACGGCCGCCGTTCGGATGGCGGTGAGCGAGGTCGCGTCGATGACGGCGAGCAAACGCCCCCGGCCCGCCTCGAACAGGAGGACGGCTCCCTGGTGCGAGTCGAGGTCGGTGCCCTCGTTGCGCGGGAAGAAGGTCACGGCCTTCAGGCCCAGCGCGGCCTGCGACTCGAGGTGCGCCGGCATCAGGCCGAGTGCGCCGCTCTTGTCGGGGAGCCAGAGGATCTGCCGGAGCGGGGCGGTCGCTTCGCCGCGGGCGAACGCCGCGAAGGCCCGCGCCATCACGTCCACGCACTCCTTGACGGGGAGAAGACCCGGTACCTCGGCCTGATTGACGATCAGAACCTCCAGCACGCCTTCACCTCTCTCTCACTGCCACCGGAAGATCTTGAGCGCCACGGCGAAACCGACGGCGCCCCAGAGGGCCAGAATCAAGAGTTCGCTGGAGATCGCCGGCAGGGCCTTGCCCTCCAGCATGACGGCGCGCAGCGCGTCGTTCAAGGCCGTCAGCGGAAGCGCCTGGATCACGGGCTGCGCGGCCTTCGGGAAGCGGTCCGACGAGAAGAACACGCCCGAGAGGAGCCACATCGGGACCATCACGAGGTTCATGAGGCCACTCGCCGCCTCGAGCGTGCGTGCCCGGGCGACGACGAGGAGCCCGATCCCCGCGAAGCAGAGCGCGCCGAGGACGGTCGAGAGGCCGAGCACCCAGAGCGGGCCCCGGATGGGGACCTGGAACGCCAGGACGCCGAAGACGAGGATCACCCCGACCTCGAGCACGAGGAAAAAGAAGCGCGACAGGATCTGGGCGAGCAGGAAGTCGGACTTGCGCATCGGGGTCGCGACCATGAGCTTCAGCGTCTTTTTCAGGCGCGCGTTGACGATCGAGAAGCCCACGCCCCAGATACCGGTGCCCATGAGGTTCAGCCCCAGGATCCCGGGCAGGAGAAAGTCGATGTAGCGGGAGCCCTTCTCGTGGATCAGGGTTTCCGTGGCCGGGTCGGGATCGGTCCGGCCCCGCGCGCGCTGGATCGCGTCGTCCACCTCGAGGCGGGCGATGCGCGCGTCCGGCCGGGTCCGGTCGAAAAGGTAGACGAGGCCTTTCGGGTCGTCCCGGATGAGAAGCGTGATTTTCCCGGTGCGCAGACCTTCGAGTCCCTCCTCCAGGGTCGGGTAGGTCCGGGGCCGCGTCGTCCCGGTCTTGGCGAGGGCCTCCGTCAAGCCGGCGGCCGCGGGCCCTTGCACGACGCCAACCGGGACCGGATCGGGCGGTCGGTCGCGGAACGCGAAGCCGAGCACGACGGCCATGAGGATCGGGAACGCGAAGACCCAGAAGAGGGCCTCGGGCTCCCGCACGAACTCCAGGATGCGAGCCCGGGTCAGCGCGTAGAGGGGATTGCGCCGCTCATTCATCGCGCAGCTCCCGGCCCGTCATGGCGATGAAGACGTCCTCCAGCGTGGCACGATGGGTCGAGAGAGAGACGAGCTTCGCCCCCGCGCCGTCGAGCGCGGCCAGCAGGGCCGGCACCGCCTGGGCGAGCGATCCGGCGTTCAAGAGCCAGCGGCCGTCGCGCCGGCGGCGGTCGCCCACACCCGGGATGCGAGCCAGCAGATCCTCGGCGACGGCCGGCTCCGTCGCGAAGTCGATGATGTGCGGCGCGTTGAGGCTCGCGACGAGCTCGGAGGGCGTGCCGAGGGCGATGATCTTTCCGTGGTCCACGATCGCCACGCGGTCGCAGAGGCGCTCGGCCTCCTCCATGTAGTGCGTCGTCAGCAGAACGGTGCGGCCGGCCGCCTTGTGGACCGCGATGCGCTCCCAGAGCTGGAGGCGGCTCTGCGGATCCAGGCCCGTCGTGGGCTCGTCGAGGAAGAGGATCTCCGGATCTCCGGCGAGCGCGCACGCGACCGCGAGCCGCTGGCGCTGGCCGCCGGAAAGCTTTCCCACGCGCGCGTCGCGCTTCTCTTCGAGCGAGAGGTCGGCGAGGAGCTGCTCGGGCGAGCGGCCGCGCGCGTAGAAGGAGCGGAAGAGCTCGAGAGTCTCGTAAACCGTGAGCTTTTCAGTCAGGCGGCTTTCCTGGAGAGAGATGCCGAGCCGCTCGCGCAGCTCTCGCTCGTGGCTGCCCCAATGCCGGCCGAGCACGGTCACTTCGCCCGCGTCCGGCTTCGTGAGCCCTTCCAGGATCTCGATGGTCGTCGTCTTGCCCGCGCCGTTTGGCCCGAGCATCCCGAAACATTCGCCGGGCAACACCTCGAGATCGAGGCCGTCGACGGCCTTGACGTCGTCGTAGGACTTGCGCAGACCGCGACACGAGATCGCGGGGGCACGGGAGCTCATGGGGGAGGGATTCTAGCGGGAGACGCGATGGAATCGCTTCCCTGGGAGGGTCTCAAGTCTCAAGTCTCAGGTCCCGGGTGCGGTCCGTCGTGAGACCTGAGACCTGAGACGGAAACTTTCGGCGGGAACGCGTCAGCCGGCTTTGTGCGTGCGGCGAAGCTCGGTGACCCACATTTTTCCGTCCTTCTCGATGAAATCGAAGTGGACGGAATCCCCGGGCTTGAGCTCCGAGAAGGTCAGGCCGTTCTTCAGCTTCGTCGTCTCGGTCCAGTAGAGGCTCCACTGGTCGCCGCCTTCGCCCTGGACCACCATCGCCTGCGAGCTGGGATCGATGCTCACGATCTTGCCCTCGTGAGGACGATCCTTGGCAGTGGCGTTGACGCACAATGCCAGCAGAAGAGCCGCGATCGAAACCAGAATCCGAGTCGATTTCATATGCACCTCCGCGAGGCTTACTTTCAAGATCCGGGCCAGTCGAAGGGCCGGCGACCTATCGCGGGACGACGATCCCTTCGAAGCCGGCGCCCTCGAGCTCGGCGAGCTTGGCCTCGGCGTCGGCGCGCGTGTCGAACGGTCCCACCTTCACCCGCGTCAGGCCCTCGTAGGGCTCGAAGTAGACCCGGAATCCGGCGGCGCGGAGC
>JBASRI010000502.1:0-1555 GCA_049273755.1 Thermoanaerobaculia bacterium | reverse complement strand
GCCCTACGTGCCGGCGCCGGCGGTCGTCTTTGTGGGGTGTGTCGCCGCCATGCACCTGTTCCTGACGCGCACGGCCCCCGGCCGGGCGCTCTACGCGATCGGCGACAACGAAACGGCGGCGCGGCTCTCGGGCGTGCGGGTCGCGCGCCTGAAGACGGCCGTCTACGTGATCTGCGGCACGCTGGCGGCGCTGGCCGGCATCATCCACTGCGCGCAACTCGAGCAGGGGAATCCCAACGACGGCATCGCGTACGAGCTCGACGCGATCGCCGCGGTCGTCATCGGCGGAACGAGCCTTTCGGGAGGAGTCGGATCGGTCGGCGGCACGCTCGTCGGCGTGCTGACCATCGGAGTCATCAACAACATCATGGGGTTGAATAATGTGGACGCGAATCTGCAGCTCATTCTCAAAGGGGTCATCATCCTCGGCGCGGTCTGGCTCCAACGGCGCTCCGACCTCTAGCGGTCCGCTACGCGGACCGTGGAAATGGGAGGGGAAGTCGCTTGTGCATCCTCTCCCGGGCATTCGTTCACATGCTCATAGAAACGTCGTCTTGCGGGGGATGTTTTCCGCAGCGGTCTTCGCGCTGGCGCTGATCTCGGCCGGCTGTGGCAGGGCGACGTCGGGCAGGCACCTCATCGGCTTCTCCCAGTGCAACCTGGGCGAGCCCTGGCGGGTTTCGATGAATGCGGACGTGGCAAAGAGGGCGAAGGACTTTCCGGACATCGAGATCGCCTATGCGGATGCGCAGCAGGACAACGCCAAGCAGGTCTCCGACGTGGAGAACTTCCTGCGGCAGAAGATCGACCTGCTCCTCATCTCGCCCAACGAGGCCAGGCCTCTGACGCCGATCGTCAAGAAGGCCTTCGAGCAAGGAGTTCCTGTCATCGTGCTGGACCGGGCCATCGAGGGCGACACCTACACGACTTTCATCGGCGCCGACAACAGGGAGATCGGCAAGGCCGCGGGCGAGGCGATCGTGAAGATGCTCGGCGGCCAGGGCGCCGTCGTCGAGATCAAGGGGCTGCCCGGCTCGCCCCCGGCCAAGGACCGCAGCGACGGATTCCGGGAGGCGATCGCCGGATCGCCCGGGATCCAGATCGTGCACGATCCGGTGGCCAACTGGCTGCGCGAAGAGGCGATGACGCAGATGGAGTCGGCGCTGGCGGCGCACGAGCACATCGACCTCGTATACGCGCACAACGACCCGATGGCGATGGGCGCGTACCTGGCGGCCAAGGCCAAGGGGCGCGACGGCGAGATGAAGTTCGTCGGCATCGACGCGCTCCCGGGCCTGGACGGCGGCCGGCAGGCCGTCGCCGACGGGAAGCTCGCCGTGACGTTCATCTATCCGACCGGGGGCAAGGAGGCCGTCGAGATCGCGGACAAGATCTTCAAAGGCGAAAAGGTGCCGCACAGAATCACGCTGCCGACGGCGATGATCACGAAGGAGAACGTCCAGGAGTACCTGGCGAAGTAGGATGATCGCCGCCATGAAGCGTCTACGGTGGACGCTCGCCGCTGTGGCTGCGGCGGGCCTGCTCGGGGCCGCGG
>JBASRI010000497.1:0-6690 GCA_049273755.1 Thermoanaerobaculia bacterium | reverse complement strand
CTCGACTCGAGACTCGAAGCTCGAGACTCGAAACTACTTTCGCGGCCCCCTGGGCCCGCGGTGGTCGCGATTGAAGTGCCCGCGATGCTCGCCGGGCCCCCGGCCCCCCCGTGGAAACTCATCGCGGCCCTCGTCCTCGCCCGGGGCGCCGACGGGCGCCATCGCCATCTCCGCCTCGGTCTCCTCCTTGGAGAGCGCCTGCTTGCGCGAGAGCTTGATCTTGCCCATCGGATCGACCGCGATGATCTTGACGGTCACCTCGTCGCCCTCCTTGACGACGTCGGTGGTCTGGCGGACGCGGTAGGGCGCGAGCTCCGAGATGTGGACGAGGCCGTCCTGGCCCGGCAGGATCTCGACGAATGCCCCGTACGCCTCGACGCGGCGAACCTTGCCCTTGTAGACCTTGCCGATCTCGGGCTCCTGGGTCAGCCCCTCGATGATCTCGATGGCCTTCATCGCCGCGGCCTCGTCGGCCGAGGCGATGGAGACCTTGCCCGAGTCCTCGACGTCGATCTTGCAGCCCGTCTCCTCGATGATCGACCGGATCGTCTTGCCGCCCGAGCCGATGACGTCGCGGATGCGGTCCTTCGGGATCTGGATCGTGAAGATGCGCGGGGCGTAGCGGGAGATGTTCGGGCGGGGCGCCTGGAGCGCCGAGGCCATCTTCTCGAGGATGTGGAGGCGTCCGGCGCGCGCCTGCTCGAGAGCCTGCTCGAGGATCTCGCGGCGCAGGCCCTTGATCTTGATGTCCATCTGAAGGGCCGTGATGCCGTCGCGCGAGCCGGCAACCTTGAAGTCCATGTCGCCGTAGTGGTCCTCTTGGCCGGCGATGTCGGTCAGGATCGCGAAGCGATCGCCGTCGGAAACGAGCCCCATGGCCACGCCGGCCACCGGCGCCTTGATCGGGACGCCCGCGTCCATCAGGGCGAGCGTTCCGCCGCAGACGGTCGCCATCGACGAGGAGCCGTTGGACTCCAGGATGTCGGACACGACGCGCACGGTGTACGGGAATGCCTCCTCGGACGGGAGCATTGGGGACAGCGACCGGCGCGCCAGGTTGCCGTGACCGATGTCGCGGCGCGAGGGCCCGCGCATGAACTTCGTCTCTCCCACCGAGAAGGGCGGGAAGTTGTAGTGGAGCAGGAACGTGTGCTCGCTCTCACCCTCGTATTCCTCGACGATCTGGGCGTCGTCGGACGTGCCGAGCGTCGCGGTCACCAGGGCCTGCGTCTCGCCGCGCGTGAAGAGGGCAGAGCCATGGGTCCGCGGCAGGACGCTGACTTCGCAGGTGATCGGGCGGACCTGGCTGAATTCGCGGCCGTCCAGGCGCTTGCCCGACAGGATCGTCTCGCGGGTGAGGACCTTGACGAGGTCGTCCACGGCTCGGGCGACCTGCTTGCGTTTCTCGGGCTCGGTTTCCGGAACCAGGGAGGCGGCGGCCTTCTTGACGGCCTTGATCTCCGTGTAGGAGGTGATCTTGTTGGGCAGCGTCATCGCCGCCATCATCGGAGCCTCCCAGGCGCGGCGGACCTCGGCGAAGAGGCTCGCGGGGTAGGCCTCGGGCGCCTGCCAGGAGGGCTTCTGGAAACCGCCCCGGCGCTGGAGCGTGATCTGGGCGCCGACGATCTGGCGCACGGCCTCATGGCCGAAGAGGATCGCGTCGATCAGGGTCTGCTCCGAGACCTCGCGAGCGCCGCCCTCGACCATGACGACGGCATCGTCGGTGCCGGCGACGATGAGATCGAGGTCCGACTTGTCCCGCTCGGCGTTGGTCGGGTTCAAGAGGAACTTTCCGTCGAGGCGGCCGACGCGGACCGCGCCGACCGGCGAATAGAACGGGACGGCCGAACAGGTCAAAGCGACCGAGGCGCCGTTGATCGCGAGAATGTCCGCGTCGTTCTGGCCATCGGCCGACAGGACGAAGGCGACGATCTGCGTCTCGTGAAGGAAGCCCTTGGGAAAGAGCGGCCGCATGGGCCGGTCGATCAGGCGGGAAGTCAGGATCTCCTTCTCGGTGGGCCGGCCCTCGCGCTTGAACCAGCCGCCGGGGATCCGGCCTGCGGCATACGTGGGCTCGCGGTAGTCCACCGTCAGCGGGAAGAAATCGGCGTTCTCCTTGGGCTCCTTGCTGAAGACCGCCGTGGCGAGCACGACGGTGTCGCCGAACCGGACGACGGCCGAGCCGTCGGCCTGCTTGGCGAGCTTGCCGATCTGGATGTCGAGAGACTTCGAGCCGACGGGGATGGAGATCTGGTCGATCATGGTCTTGTGCCCTTCTTTTCAATAGGCGCCGGAGGTCGCCGTCTCGGACGGCGCGAGGCGAACGGCGTTGGCGGCAATCTGCCGCGGCGGCTGGCGTTCCGGCGCCGGGACGGACTACTTCCGGAGGCCGAGCCGCTCGATGAGCTTGTGGTACCGGTCAGCGCTCTCGCTCCGGAGGTACTCCAGGAGCCGGCGCCGCCGGCCGACCATCTGCAGCAGGCCGCGGCGGGAATGGTGGTCCTTGGCGTTGGACTGGAAGTGCTCGGTCAGGTACGCGATCCGGCTGGTCAGCAGGGCGACCTGTACCTCCGGGGACCCCGTGTCGGTGCCGTGGGTTCGATACTGTTGAATGATGTCCGCCTTGCCGGACTCGAATTCGGTGACGTTCACTCAGCCTCCAAACGACTCAATCGATTCACTCTATTTCTATAAGCGGGCGACATTACCACAGGACGCAGTTGAAGGCGACGGGTTCGAGGTTGAAGGTTGGCCCGACTCCGGCACCCCCTTAAACCTGAAACCTTGAACCTTCAACCGTTTGCTCAATCCGCCAGCACGATCCTCGGCTTGATGAGGGCGATTCCCCGGTCCCCGATCGGGTTCACCTGTCCCAGCGCCAGCATGTCGTTGGTGGGGGAGAGCAGGGTCACCCACTCGCCCTCCTTCGCCTCCACACCGCGCGCCGGAACGGCCTGGCCGCGCCGGATCTTCCAGGCCTCGAGGGACGCGAGCTGAACGCGCGGGAACGGGAAGGGCACCTGCGACAGGGGCACCGCGTGCGGCGCCGCCAGGCGCTCGCCCGGCGACATGGACTCGAAGCGCTCGAGCGTCACCGCGTCGGCGACCGCAAAGACGCCGATGCGGCCGCGGCGAAGGGTCTCCAGGTGCGCGCCGCAGGAGAGCTTTTCGCCGAGGTCGCTCGCGATCGACCGGATGTAGGTGCCCGAGGAGCAGGAGATCGAGAACGACACGCGCCCGTCTTCGACCGTGCCGAAGGAGAGCTCCGATACGCGGACCTTCTTCGGCAGGGACGGCACGGCCTCGCCCTTGCGCGCCATCTCGTAGAACTTCCGGCCCCCCACTTTCTTGGCCGAGTAGGGGGGGGGCGACTGCAGGAACTCCCCGCGAAACGCCGTCGCGGCCTCCTCGATCCTCTCCCGCGTGACGCCCGAGGCGTCGCGGTCGGCGCCGACCGTCTCGCCCTCGCGGTCGTACGTGGTGGTGGCGCGGCCGAGGCGGATCGTGCCGTCGTACGACTTGTCCATCATCGTGAAGAAGCCCTGGAGCCGCGCGGCGCCGCCGGCGCACAGCAGCAGCAGCCCCGTCGCCATGGGGTCGAGCGTGCCGCTGTGGCCGATGCGCGACACGCCGGTGGCCTTGCGGACGCGCTCCACCACGTCATGGGAGGTCAGTCCTTCGGGCTTGTCGAGCAGGAAGAGAGTGCCGCGGCGAAGCGCGCTCGTGTCCGCCGCCGTCACGGCTCTTCCTGTTTCGGGGGCAGCACCTGATTGAGCAGCTCCTCGACGCGGGCGGCCCGCTCGAGCGAGCGGTCCGACACGAAGTGGAGCTCCGGCGCGTAGCGGAGCTGGCAGCGCTGCCCGACTTCGCGGCGCAGGTACCCGGCCGCGCGGCGCAGCGCGTCCTCGGCCTTCTCGCGCTCGTCGTCGTCGCCGAGGCAGGAAAAGAAGACGCGCGCGGACTTCAAATCCTGCGGCATCTCGACGTCCGTGATCGTGACGCGACGCAGGTCCGGATCGTGCGCCTCCGTCAGGACGAGCAGGGACAGCTCCGCCCGGACGAGGTCGGCGACGCGCTGCGAACGACGAGACTCTTTCTTCATACTCGTAGCGGCGGCCCTTGTGGCCGCCCGGGGGCGGGGACGCGCCGACCACCAAAGGCAGACCCACGGCAGTAGGCAACGCTGGCCGTAGGCCATCGATAACCCGCCCCTACGACGATCTTGTCAGACGTGGATGAACTCATTGCGGTACTGGAGGACCTCACCCTCGAGATTTTCCTCCACGAAGCGCAGCACGTTCTGGAGAAGCGCGTCGAGCGGCGCCTGGTCGGGGCCGACCGCGGCCACGCCGAGCCGGGCCCGCTGGAGCAGGTCCTGGACCCCGACCTCGGCCGCCGAGACTTCGAAGTCGTTGCGGATGCGACTCTTCAGACTCTTGACGATCATCCGCTTTTCCTTGAGCCCCCGGCAGCCCGGCAAGTGCAGATCGAAAACGGCGTAGGCGATCACCATGTCGGAAATCGTGAAGCCGTGAGCCGGAACGTGGATTGCGGGATCGACTTCCGGCTACCGGCTCACGCCATCACTCCGGCGACCTTCTCGACCTGGAAAGCCTCGATGATGTCGCCGACCTTGACGTCCTGGTACCGGTCGAGGCCGATGCCGCACTCGAACCCCTGCTTGACCTCCGAGACGTCGTCTTTGAACCGGCGCAGCGACCCGACCTTGCCCTCGTAGACGACGCGGTTGTCCCGCAGCAGGCGCACCTGGGCCGAGCGCGGGATGACGCCTTCCGTGACGTAACAGCCGGCGACGACGCCGAACTTCGGCACCTTGAAGGTATTGCGCACCTCGGCGCGCCCGCGAGCGACTTCCTTCAACGTCGGCTCGAGCAGGCCTTCCATGGCCTTCTTGATCTCGTCGGTGACGTTGTAGATGACCGTGTGCAGGCGGATCTCGACGCCGGCCTTCTCGGCTTCCTCGGCCGCCTTCTTCTCGGGCCGCACGTTGAAGCCCACGATGATCGCTCCGGAGGCCGAGGCGAGGAGCACGTCGTTGATGTTGATCGCGCCTACACCCGAGTGCAGCAGCGTGACCTTCACCCGGTCGTTCGAGAGGCCTTTGAGCGCCTGCGAGAGCACTTCCATCGAGCCCGACACGTCGGCCTTCAGGATGATCGGCAGGTCCTTGATCTTGCCTTCCTGGATCTTGCTGAAGAGCTGCTCGAGGGACAGCCGCGACGAGGCGGCCATCGCCTTCTCCCGGTCCTTCTGCTGGCGGAAGGAGACGACCGAGCGCGCCTTCGCCTCGTCTTCGACGACCTGAAACGCGTCGCCCGCCTGGGGCAGCTCCTCGAAGCCCGTCACCTCGACGGGTGTGGCAGGCGGGGCCTCGGAGACTTTGTCGCGCCGGTCGTCCTGCATCGAGCGCACGCGGCCGAAAACCGACCCCGCAAAGAAAACGTCGCCGACCCTGAGCGTGCCTGCCTGAACGAGGACGGTGGCGACGTTGCCACGGCCCGCCTCGCGGCGCGCCTCCAGCACCACGCCGCGGGCTTCGACGCCCTCGGGCGCCGAGAGCTCCTGCATGTCGGCCACCAGGAGGATCAGCTCCAGGAGGTGGTCGATGCCCTGTTTCTTCAAGGCCGAGATCTCGGCCGACGGCGTGTCGCCGCCCCAGGCCTCGAGCAACACGCCTTGGTCGGCCAGCTCCTTCTTGACCCGGTCGATGTTGGCGTTCGACTTGTCGATCTTGTTGATCGCCACCACGATCGGAACCTTCGCCGCCCGCGCATGGTTGATGGCCTCGATCGTCTGCGGCATGACCGCGTCGTCGGCCGCGACCACCAGCACGACGATGTCCGTCGCCTTTGCCCCGCGGGCGCGCATCGAAGTGAAGGCCTCGTGGCCCGGCGTGTCGAGGAACACGATCGGCTTGCCGCGGGCCTCGACGCGGTAGGCGCCGATGTGCTGCGTGATGCCGCCCGCCTCTCCGGCCGCCACGTTGGTCTGGCGGATCGCGTCCAGGAGCGACGTCTTCCCATGGTCGACGTGGCCCATCACGGTGACGACGGGGGCGCGCGGAACCTTGGGGGCGGCGGCCGAGCCATCGGCGCCCTCGCGCCCCGAGCGCGACAGCTCCAGCTCCTCCTCGAAGGAAACGACCGCTGCCTCGACGCCGACCTCCTTGGCGATCTGCACCGCCGTCGCGGCGTCGAGCGTCTGGTTGACGGTCGCGAGCACGCCGCGCTGCATCAGCAGCCTCTGGATGTCGCGCGCGAGCACGCCGAGCTTCTCGGAAAGCTCCTTGAGCGTGACGCCCTCGGTGAAGAAGACCGGTCCGGTGGGCGCCGGCTTCTTGAACTCGAGGAGCTTGCCCGAATCGTGCGCCCGCGTTTCCTTGGCGGCGCGTCGGATCGCGGACTTGGAGACCGGCCGCGGCTCGATGGCGCCTTCCTCGTCGGCGCCGGTCTTTTCGATGAGCGGGAGCGAGATGTCCGAGTAGGTGTCTTCCTTGTACGTGCCGACGAACTCGCGCAGGTCCACCTCGTCGGCCACCGTGATCTTGGGACGCGCGCTGCGCTTTCCGGCCGGTGTCTTCTTGGCCGACTCGTCGTCTTTCTTGCGCTTGACGGGCCCGCGCTCGGGCAGCCCTGCCGCCACGCGTCCGACGGGCGCGCCGGGCCGCGG
>JBASRI010000481.1:0-1659 GCA_049273755.1 Thermoanaerobaculia bacterium | reverse complement strand
GTCGCCGGCCCGGGCGTCCGGCCGCCGCGCGGAGGAGACGGCTCCGCCTCCTTCGGCCCCGTGAGACTGATGGAGCTCGCGGGCATCCTGCCGGGAGTCACCATCGCCCCCGACGCGCAGGACGTGGAGGTCGCGGGCGTCCAGAGCGACTCGCGGCAAGTCCGTCCCGGAGACCTCTTCGTGGCGATCCGCGGGGCGAAGTCCGACGGCCTCGCGCACGTCGAGGGCGCGCTCGCGCGCGGCGCCGTCGCGGTCGTGTCCGACCGTCCGGCGAAGGCGGGCGTCTCCACGCCGTGGATCCGAGTGGAGGCTCCCCGGCGGGCGCTCGGGGAGCTCTCCGCGCGCCTCCGCGGAAACCCGGCCGAGAAGCTCGTCCTCGCGGGAGTGACCGGAACCAACGGCAAGACCTCGACGACGACCTTGCTCGCGGCGATCCTCGAGCGGCGCTTCGGAAAGGCCGGGCTCCTGGCGACGACCGTCTACCGGACGCCGCGGCGGGAGCTCCCGGCGGGGCGGACGACGCCCGAGGCGCCCCTCGTCCAGGAGCTGCTGGCCGAGATGGTCGAGGACGGGGTGCGCGCCGCGGCCATCGAAGTCTCCTCCCATGCTCTCGCTCTGGACCGCGTGGCGGGCTGCCACTTCGACGTGGCCGTCTTCACCAACCTGACGCGGGACCACCTCGACTTCCACGGAGACATGAAGAGCTACTACTCGGCGAAGAAGCGGCTCTTCGAGATGCGCAAGTCCGGCGGCGCCGGCGTGGTCAACGTCGACGATGCGTACGGCCGGCGGCTCCTGAAGGAGGCGGCGCCGCCGATGTGGGGCTTCTCTTCCTCGGGCGCCGGCGCGGACGTGCGCGCCGAGTCCGTGCGCTGCGATCTCTCCGGGACCTCTTTCGACCTCGTCCACTCCGGCGGCGGCGTTCGGATCGCCTCGCCCCTGCTGGGCCGGTTTCAGGCGAGCAACCTCCTCGGGGCCGCGGCGGCGGGTCTCGCGCTCAAGATCGCGCCCGACGCGATCGCAGCGGGCATAGGAACCGTCGGCGACGTCCCGGGCCGGCTCGAGCGTGTCGAGGCCGGGCAGCCGTACACGATCCTGGTGGACTACGCGCACACGCCCGACGCGCTCGAGCGGCTGCTGCTCGCGGTGCGCGAGCTGACCGACCGCAAGATCATTCTGGTCTTCGGCGCCGGCGGAGATCGGGACACCGGCAAGCGGGCGCCTATGGGCGAAATCGCGGGGCGGCTCGCGGACATCCCGATCGCCACGTCGGACAACCCGCGCTCCGAGAGCCCGGAGGCGATCCTGAAGGCGGTGGAGGCGGGGCTGGTGGCCTCCGGGACCACCAAGTACCTGAAGATCGCGGACCGGCGCGAAGCGATCCGGCAGGCGATCGAGCTCGCCAACCCCGGCACGGTCGTCGTCATCGCGGGCAAGGGCCACGAGACGACGCAGGTGATCGGGGACCAGGAGATCCCGTTCGACGATCGCCGGGTCGCCGCCGAGTTCGCGGGGCGAACGTGAAGTTCACGCTCGACGAGCTCGCCGCCGCCGTGGCGGAAAGGGCCGAAGGTGCCGCCGAGCTCTCCGGCGTGGCGGTGGACTCGCGAAGGGTCAGGCCCGGCGATCTCTTCGTGGCGATCCGCGGCGAGCGGGTTG
>JBASRI010000472.1:0-2819 GCA_049273755.1 Thermoanaerobaculia bacterium | reverse complement strand
TCGATATCCTTCCACGGTACGGCCGCCATCGGAACCGACAGATCGATCCGATCCAGCAGCGGCCCCGAGATCCGACGGGCATAGCGCGCTCGCGAGCGTGGGTCGCAGATGCAGGCGCGGCGCGGGTCGCCCGAGTAGCCGCACGGACACGGATTCATCGCGGCCGCGAGGAGGATGTCGCAGGGAAAGATCCGAGCGCCTCCCACGCGCACGACCGAGACGCGCCGTTCCTCGAGCGGCTGCCGGATCCCCTCCAGGACGTCGCGCCGGAACTCGGGCAACTCGTCGAGAAACAGCACTCCGCGGTGCGCCAGCGAGATCTCGCCCGGGCTCGGAATCGAGCCGCCGCCCAGAAGCCCTGCGGCCGAGATGCCGTGGTGCGGCGCGCGAAACGGCGGAGCAGTCAGAAGCCCCGAGCCCGCGGGGAGCGCGCCCGCGATCGAGTGGATGCGCGTGGCCTCGATCGCTTCGGGCCGCGAGAGAGGCGGAAGGATCCCCGTCAGGCGCCGAGCGAGCATCGTCTTGCCCGCGCCCGGAGGTCCGGTCAGCAGCAGGTGGTGGCCTCCGGCCGCAGCGATCTCGGCGGCGCGGCGCGCGATCGCCTGCCCGCGCACGTCCGCGAGGTCGGGATCCGGCGTGCCGAGCGGTGGCGCGGCGGCTCCCGCGGGCGGTATGACTCGGGTGCCCAGCAGATGCTCGACCGCTGCGGTCAGGTGCGCGACGGGAATGACCCGGATCTGGCCGACTGCGGCCGCCTCGGCCGCGTTGGCGGCGGGAAGAACGATCTCCTCGAACCCGGCGTCCCGCGCGGCCAGCGCCAGCGGCAATGCCCCGCGCAGCGCCCGCACCTCGCCGCCCAGACCCAGCTCGCCCACGAAGACGCGCCGCACGGCCGAGACCGCCCGCACCCCGCACAGGGTGAGCAGCCCGACCGCCACCGCAAGGTCCAGAGCCGCGCCGCACTTGCGAAAGCCCGCGGGCGCCAGGTTTACTGTCACGGCGCCGTCCGGCATCGGGAAGCCGCAGTTCTTCAACGCCGAGCGGACGCGGTCGCGGGCCTCCCGCACGCTCGTGTCGGGGAGGCCCACGATCGTGAAGCGGGGCACGCCCGCGGACGCGTCGACCTCCACGTCGAGAACGCGGGCTTCCAGGGCCAGGGTTGCGGCGGAATGGATCCGGGCGAGCATCGGGCCTCCTCGGCGCCGAGGCAGGCCTGATCGGATGAGGACGCAAGGATTCTAGCAGGGGTTTACGTCGTCTTTTGGCCGTGAATCGCGTCGAGGGAAACGTTTGCGGGGGCGCCGTCCGGCGAGAACGGCTCGAAACGCTCGAGGATGGAGCTCGAGTGACTAGTTCGTTTTCGGCGGGATCTTCAGCCGGTCTCCGGGCTTGATCGCCGCTCCGCCCAGGCCGTTGACGGCGAGGATTTCGGCGACGGAGACACCGTGGTGCAGCGCGATGCGGTAGAGCGTGTCCCCGCTCTTGACGCGGTAGCTCTTGGGACCCGGCGCGCTCTTCGAGGAAGATGCCTGCTCGGTCTGAGACTTCGAGGCCTGAGCCCTTTTCGGTGTCTTCGGCCTTCTCGCTCGCGCCGACGCGACCTTTTCGGGCACCAGAACTTCCTGCCCGCGAGCGAGCTTGGAGCGCGAGGACAGCGAATTGGCGGCCGCCAGCGACGCGACCGAAACACCGTACTTGCGGGCGATGCGGGGCAGGGTGTCGCCCTTGCGGGCGACGTGCGTCTTGAACGCGGGCGGCTTCTGCGTCGGGGCCGCGGCGAACGCCAACAGCACGGTCTCGCGCATGCCGGTCGGAATCTTCAGCTCGTAGCCCTCGGGCTGGTGCGGCGTGAACGGGGACCGCAACTCGGGATTGAGCGCGGTCAGTTCGTCCAGCGGGATCCCGGCTCCCCCCGAGAGGTTCTGCAGGTTGACGGGGCGGTCCAGGCGGATCGTCTCGTAGTCGAGCTCCGGCTCGAGGAGGAATTCGAAGCCGTAGTGGCCGGGGTTCTTGGAGATCAGGAGCGAGGCGAGGAAGGCGGGCACGTAGTTCTGGGTCTGACGGCGGATGGCACTCGTCGAGGCGAGCTCCCAAAAGTCGCGCGCCCCGGTCCGCTGCATCGCCCGCATGATCTTGCCCTCGCCGGCGTTGTAGGCCGCGATCGCGAGGTACCAGTCGTCGAAGATCTCGTGGAGGTAGGCGAGGTAGCGCGCGGCCGCGCGCGTAGCTTTCACGGGGTCGCTGCGCTCGTCCACGATGCCGTTGGACTTCAAGCCGTACTGGCGGCCGGTCCTGGGCATGAACTGCCAGATTCCGTGCGCCGAGCGGGGCGAACGCGCATGCGGCAGGAAGGCGGACTCGATCAAGGCGATCATCGCGAGGTCCTGCGGGAGTCCCTCCTCCGCGAAGACCCGGTGGATCATCGGCACGTACCGGCCGGAGCGGGACAGGCCGGCGTTGATCTTGTCGCGGAGGGCGTCGCTCTGGAAGGCGGCGATGACGCGAAGCACGGCGTCGTTGACCACGATCGGAACGTCGGAGACGACCGTCTCCGTGGCGACCGCTTCGCGCGCGGTGGCGATCGCCTCGGGGCTGGCTTCGGAGGCCTCGACCCCGGGCTCGAGCTCCGGCGAGACGCTTCCGTGGGAGGTTCCCGCCTCCTCGGTGGCGCCCGCGAGGGCCTCGTAACGCTGGATCCCGTCGTAGAGCTCCTGGGAGTAGGCGAGCAGGGCGCCCGTGGGCGCGGGTCCCTTCTCCGGGCGCACTTCGTCGACGGCGCGGCCGAAGTGGAACCGCGCGCAGGCGAAGTCGCCGGCGAG
>JBASRI010000454.1:0-5310 GCA_049273755.1 Thermoanaerobaculia bacterium | reverse complement strand
AGCAGGAACTGGACCAGGACCTCGCCGTCGGAGGCGCCCATCGCCTTGCGCAGGCCGATCTCGTAGCGCCGGTCGGAGAACGAGATCAGCATCACCGACAGCACGCCCACCCCGCCCACCAGGAGCACGGTGGCCGCGAGGCTCGTCAGCACGACTTTCCAGCCGCGCATCTGGTCCAGGAACTGCTGCCACGCGCGCGCGGCCTCGGCCTCGAGGTCCGTGATCTTCACGTCCTCGATCCCGTGGTGGGCCTGCTTGGCGCGGCCGACCATCATCGCCGAGACCTCGGCGGTGTCGCGCTTCTTCGCGAGCTTGACGGCGAGATTGGCCAGCTTGTGGTCAGGATCGATGCGGTCCATGTAGGTCTGCAGCGGGATCGAGATGCCGTTGGCGTCGTACCAGAGCTCTTCCGTGAAGATCTGGCTGGGAGCCTGGACTCCGACGACGCGGAACCGCACTCCCTCGACCGTGATGTCGCGCCCCACGGGGTCCGCTCCGCCGAAGAGCTTGGAGCCCAGCGTCGCGCCCACGACGGCGACGGTCGAGCGTCGGCGCTCGTCGTCGTCGGTCAACCCTCGGCCCATCCCGATCTGCCGGTTCATCCAGCGGGCGTAGTCGGGCCACACGCCGTTGACCCAGATGCGCTCCGTGCCTCCCGCGACCTTGACCGCGGACTGCTTGGTCGCGCGCGGCAGGTAGGCCAGCACCTTTTGGTCGGGAGCCGTCAGGCGCGGAAGGTCTTCGGCCCGCAGGCCGGGGCTCATCGCGAAGCGCTTCTGCTCCTCGGTCGTCTCGGGCGAATCGGGCGCGAGCATGATCGTGCCGTCCCAGCTCATGCCCGAAAACCCCATCGCGATCTTGTCCATGACGCCGTCCAGGACCGAGCTCATGACGACGAGCGCGAAGACGCCCAGCATCAAGAGGGTGAGCGTCAGGGTCGAGCGCAGCTTGTGCGCCCAGAGCTCGACGAGGCCGCCCTTCACGATCTCCCATCCGAGGGCGAACTTCGCCCCGAGTGAGAGCCGGTGCGGTGTGCGCTGCTTCGGCGCGTCCCAGGTCCCAGGTCCCAGGTCCCAGGTTTGGGCCCCGACATGGGACTTGAGACCTGGGACTTGGGACTCATTCATAGTGCAGCGCCTCCATCGGCGACAGGCGCGAGGCCTTCCACGCCGGGAAGAGCGCGAACACGAAGCCGAAGACGGCGGCGAGCAGATAGGCAGACACGAAGCTCTTCGGGTCGATGTGCAGAGGCACGCCGATCGAGGAGGTGATGATCTTGGAGAACCCGACGCCGATGACGAGGCCGACGAGCGAGCCGGCGGCCGTCAGGAGCAGCGCCTCCGTCATGAACTCCTTGAAGACCTCTCGGCCGGGCGCGCCGATCGCCATCTTGACGCCGACCTCGCGGATGCGCTCCTTCAGGGTCGCCATTTGGATGTTGACGTTGACGATGCCGCCACCGATGAGCGACAGGAAGCCCGACAGCATGAAGATGATGTCGTAGACGTCGCCCTGCGATTGCTCTTTGCGGACGCGGGCGCCCACGTCGTCCAAGCGGAAGTCCTCCTGCTGGCGGTGGTTCGCCTTCAGGACTCCGGAGAGCGCCTTGGAGAATGTCGCCATCGCGTCGAGGTTCGGAATGCGAAACGTGACGCGGTCCACGCGCTGGTACCGGTCGCCCTCGAAGCGCCGCGTGACGAGCGTCGTCGGGATGGCGATGATGCGGTTGCGCCAGCGGAACATGTTGCGGTTGGACTTGCGGAACCGGAACACGCGCTCCTTGAGCACGCCGACCACCTGGACGGGCGTGTCGCCGATCCGGAGCGTCCGGCCGACGGCGTGGCCGTCGGGAAAGAAGACCGAGACGGCTTCGGTGCCGAGGACCGCGACGGGGGCCGCCGCGTCGATGTCGTGCTCGCTGAAGCTGCGGCCCTCCTCGACCTCGTATCCGTCGATCGCCAGGAAATCGCCGCCGATGCCGCGGATCTCGCGTTCCCGGTCGGCGTAAGGCGAGCGCACGCGCGCCCGCGCGTCCTTGCGAACTGAGATGCCGTGCACCGCGGAGGCGTTGAGCCCCTCGCCGTCCTCGGCATCGGCCGACCGCAGTCCCAGGTTCGCCATCTGGAGCGCCGTCGGGGCGCCTTCGTTGACGACCGCGGACTGGCGGACGTTCAGCTTGTCGAGGCCGCCCATTCGGACGTAGAGCTCCATCGAGCGCCGTCGCATGCTGTCGGAGATCGAAAAGCCGCCCAGCACCGACGCGACGCCGAGGATCACGCCGAGCGACTGCAGGATCGAGCGGGTGAGGTTCTCCCGCATCTCGACCCAGGAGTTCTTGACCCGCTCGCGAAAGGCGCCGTTGAAATTCACGCCGCCTCCGGCAGCTTTATGAGGCCATCGTGGATCTCGACCTGCCTCTGGGCCATCCCGGCGATCGAGAGGTCGTGGGTGACGATGATGATGGTGTTGCCCTGGCGGTGCAGATCCACGAAGAGCTCCAGGACCTCGTGGCCCGTCTTCGAGTCGAGCGCGCCGGTGGGCTCATCGGCCAGGAGTAGCGCCGGCCCGTTGGCGAGCGCCCGCGCGACGGCGACGCGCTGCCGCTGGCCGCCCGAGAGCGCCGCCGGCAGCACTTTGGCCTTCTCCGGGATGCCGACCGTGGCCAGAAGCTCGAGGGCCCGGGCGCGCCGTTGCTTGCGCGAGACGCCGGCATAGAGCATCGGAAGCTCCACGTTGCGCACGACGGACGCCTTGGGCAGCAGGTTGTACTGTTGAAAGACGAAGCCGATCTTGTCGTTGCGGATCTGCGCGAGCTCCCTGCCCGAGAGCCCCTCCACGCGTTCGCCGTCCAGCGCATACGTGCCGGCCGTCGGCTTGTCGAGGCAGCCCAGGATCGCCATGAGCGTGGACTTGCCGGATCCCGACGGGCCGATCAACGCGACGAACTCGCCGCGAGCCACCGTCAGGTCGATCCCGCGCAGCGCGTGGACCGCGGCTCCGTTGGAGCCGAAGACTTTCGTCAGGCCGTTGGTTTGAATGATGGGTGGCATGTGGTCTCCAAGGCCGTCATCCCGAGGAGCGAAGCGACGAGGGATCCCTTTCTGAGCGAGACTGTGGCTTCAAAGGGATCCCTCGCTGCGCTCGGGATGACATGCATTCTCTCGCTACGCGAGAAATGCATGTCAATTGTCCTCTTCGTCCTTCTCGACGCGCTTCTTCGAGGGGTCTTCCAGGGCGACCTGCTCGCCCGACTTCAGGCCCGACAGGATCTCGACCCGCTCGAGCGTGGCGATGCCGGCCGAGACCGGGATGACGTCGAAGTAGTCCTTCCAGTGATCCGAGAGCCAGATGAACTTGTTGCGGCCGGAGAGGCCGTTTTTCGCCGCGGCGAGCTGCTTGGGATCCAGGTTCGCCTTGAGGCGGTAGGCGACGGTCTTGCCGTCGCGCTTCTGCAGCGCCTCGAGCGGGATCGACGTCGCCTTGTCGCGCTTCTCGCCGAGGATTTCGACGTTGGCGCTCATGCCCGTGCGAAACGCGTCCCCCAGCTCGTCCAGCGCGACCTCGATCTTGAAGACCTTGATCTTCTCGATGAGCTCGGCCGAAGGTGCGACGAAGCTGACCTTTCCGGTGAAGACCTTCTGGGGATAGGCGTCGAGCGTGATGCGGACCGGCTGGCCGACGTGGACCTTGGCGATGTCGACCTCGTTGAGGTTGACGCGGATGATCAGCGAGTTGAGGTCCGCGACGGTGAAGAGCACGGTCCCCGCGTTGAAGGAGGAGACTCCCGAGGTCACCGTCTCGCCGAGCTCGACCCCCTTCTTGATCACGACGCCCGACATGGGCGCGGAGACCCGCGCCTTCTGCGAGGCCGCATTGCCCGAGATGGGGATGCCGCGGTCCTCGACGATCTGGTAGCGCATCTGCGCGGCGCGGAGGTTCTCGGCGGCCTGGTTCCGCTTGATCTCCGTGGAGCGATACGCATCGCGGCCCACGAGACCCTGGTCGAAGAGCGCCTTCTGCATGACGAACTCACGCTCGGCGTCCTGGAGCTTGTACTCGAACTCCTTGACGCTCGCCTGGACGTCCGAGAGGGACTGGGCCTGGTTGACGTCCGGCTCGATCTCGGCGAGCATGTCGCCCGACTTGACGACGGCGCCCTCGCGCACTTTCAGCGAGATCACGCGGCCCGAGACGACCGACTTCACGTCGACTTTCGTGACCGGGTCCACGACGCCGACTTCCCGCACGGAGACCTGCAGGTCCTCGGCCTGGACCTTGCCCAGCCGGAACGGGCTGTTCTCGGCCTTGGAGCCCGCCTTGTCCCGGTCCCTGCTCTTGGCGGCGACCAGGGCCACCCCGGCCAGAGCCAGGACCACCGTCAGAATCACGATCCACTTCTTCTTTTTCACGAGAAACCCCCCTAAACCAGTCAGAAAGCGGGCCACGTACCCTTAATACGCAGGGGTGGCGGGGGATGTTCAGTCCCTAGACGGCAGAGGGCGGACGGCAGACGCAGACGGCAGAGGGCAGACGGCAACATAATCCGCCTTCGTGACGAGCGGCGCAGGCAGAACGGGTGGCCGCTCCGCCGCGGAGAGCGGCCGATCCACGGTCCGCCGCCTGCGCTCCGCCCTCTTCCTGTGGCGCTCCTCGATGCGCGGCACGGACGTGTTCGCCGCGGCGGTCCTGGTCGCCCTCTCGCTCGGCCTGGGCGCGTACCTGTACGCGCGCGCCCGAAGCGTCGCGCAGGTCGCTTTCGCGGAGCGCGCGCAGCGCCTCCAGGCCGCAGTCGGAGACCGAGCCTCGGCGCCGCTGGCGGATCTCAAGGTGCTCCAGAGCTTTTTCGAGGCCTCGAACGGTATGAGCCGCCGGCAGTTCCGACTGCTGACAGGACCGCTGCTGTTGCGCGACCGCCTCGTCTACGCCTTCGAGTGGCTTCCCGCCGTGCCGGCGGCGGAGCGCGCGGCCCGCGAAGCGCAAGCGCGCGCCGAAGGGCTGACGGGCTACCACCTCTGGGAGCCCGGACCAGGCGGCAAGCCGCGCGACGCCACCCCGCGGCGGCTCTACGTGCCGATCTTCTACATGGAGCCGCCCAACGCCGGCGCTCTCGGCTTCGACATCGCCTCGGATCCCGAGCGTTGGGCGACGGCGGAGAAAGCGCGCGACTCGGGCGTGGTCGCGGCTTCTCCTCCCTTTCGGCTGATCGAAGACACCGCAGGAGGCAACGCCGGGCCAGCCGTCGCGCTCTACGCGCCGATCTTCCTCGAGGGCGATCCCGGGTCCGCACCGCTGCGCCGCGCGGCCCTGACC
>JBASRI010000443.1:0-9164 GCA_049273755.1 Thermoanaerobaculia bacterium | reverse complement strand
CGCAACCAAGTTCGTTAGACGCCGGGAGGCGACTCCCGGCGTTGTCATTTCTGGACTGCAGACGGGGGGAGGGATTACATGGACCAGGCGGCCCTGGCGCGTTTGCACTCCAAGAAATGCATACCGGAACGACGCAGGGACCGGCCTGGTATTCACTGATGTCACGGATCCCAATGGGCGGCTCACGAGGCAGGGCTACGACCAGTTCGGTCAGCTCGGCCGTGCCGTCGATACGGCCGGCAACACGACCCAGTACGGCTACACGAACGGCCGCCTGACGTCGATCACCGACGCGAACAACAACGTCACGTCTTACCAGTACAACACGGCACGGCAGCTTCAGAAGACGACTTTTCCCGACAGCCTGTTCGAAACGTACGCCTATTGGGGCGACGGCGTTCTTCGCTTGAAGACCGACCGGAAGAACCAAATGGTGAATACGTATTACGATCACTTCAAGCGCGTAACGCAAACGGGTTATCTGGCGCAGAACTACACTTATGTTGGCCAGAAGCTGACACAGGTCTTCGACCAGAGCGTAAACCCCTACGAGACAACGAATCTGAGCTACGACACATCTTATCGGCTCTGGAGCGTCACGGAAGGGGCGCGGGGAACGGTGAACTACCAATACAACGGCGACGACACCGTTCTCTCGACGTCGGTCCAGAGTGGGCCATCAACTACGTACGCCTACTACCCGGACGGTAGCCTGAACACAATAGTGTGGAGCCAGGTCTCGGGCAACTTCAAATACCGATACACGCTAACCGGCCAGTACCAGTCGGTCACCATGCCGTCGGGCGCTACGCGAAACTTTACGTATGACGACCAGGGGCGGCTGACGAGCCTGACAAATTTGAAGTCGGACGGGATGAATCTGGCCACGTACGCGTATGGATACGACCTGAACTACACGACCGGCCTGAACACCATGCTCGGGCAGCGCGTCTCGCTGACGGCCAGCGTGCCGTCGCAGAACCTGAGCAGCCATCTTTTCAAGTACGAGTACGATCCGGCCTACGAGCTGAACAAGGTGACCTATCCGAACGTCGCTCCGTTTTCCGGTGAAGTCGACTCCTGGGCCTACGACAACATCGGCAGTCGGACGTCATCGACGGTCAACGCCGTCACGACCAATTACACCTACCAGAAGATCGGGGCGAACCCCCTGAACTGGCAGAGGCTCACCTCCGACGGAAGTAATTCCTACACGTACGACAACAACGGCAATACCATGACCCGCGGCGCGACCGCGTTCACCTGGAACGCCGAGGACCAAATGACGGGCATCACCGGCACGTCGAGCTACGTGTACGATTATCAGGGGAGGCGTTCGAGCAAGACGGTGGGAGCCTCGACGAGCACGTACCTCTACGACGGAGCCAACCTCATTCAGGAGGCGGGGGCGACTCCGGCCGACTACCTATTTGGGCCCGGAATCGACGAACCGCTTGCGATGCGCCGAGGAGGCTCGACGTACTACTACGACGTGGACGGCCTGGGTTCCGTGACTTTGGTCACCGATAGCGGTGGCACCGTGCAGGACAAGTACCTCTACGATACGTGGGGGCAGATCCGGAGCTCTACAACTCCGGTCGCCAATCCCTTCGGGTATACCAGCAGGGAGTTCGGCGAGGCGCAGACGATGTTTTACCGGGCGAGGTACTACCAGCCGGCGGTAGGCAGGTTCCTCTCCGAAGACCCAATCGCGGCCGATGCGCCGAGTCTATTTGGCGGCGCGGGCCTCTACGCCTACGTTTCCAATGATCCGATCGACTACCTAGACCCTGACGGCCTCTTCGAGGTGAAGAAGGGCGTCCCGCGGCCAAGCCCAATCCTCGTTCCGTTCCTCCACTGTCTTGAGCGTGCTCTCGGTCTACCCATCGTTGTGACGAGCACGACCGAGGGCTACCACAAGGACCCTGGTCACAAAGGCGGAACATCTGTTGACATCCGCCCCACAAGGGGAGCGACCTGGCAGAAGGTCTTCTGTGTTGCAGCTGACTGCGGAGCCGCCTCTGGCTTGAATGAAGTCACAAACAAGGTCTCCTCGACGCAGGGTGACAACTATCACTTTCAACTTCAGCCTCGGCGCGACCGCGCGCGGGGGGATCTGCCACCCTGCCCGAGCGACTGCACGTTGCCGTCGAGTACAGGAGAGAACGCGCGATGATTATGGCTGTCGCCTTCGTAGTTCTCCTGGCGAGTCAGTCTTCCAACGCGATCGATCGCTGCGCTGATGCCTTGCCGCCATCCCTTGCCGACCAGCTTCGGCGGCAGTACCCTGGTTACTCTCTCGTAACCGAAGCGTTGCTCGACCCGCACGATAGGGAGGCGTACCAAAAGGACCATCCGAATGGTTGTCCGGGAGTGGCTAGGCTTGACTTCTACGGCGACGGAGGCGCTGCGTACGCCGTCCTCCTCGTCCGCCCGTCGCGCGCGCCGCGGGAGGCGTTACTTCTGGTGGCCCGCTCTGCGTCCGAGGCGCCCTGGGCCTTCCGGAAGCTCGGCCGCGTCGACATTGGCGCTGTACCGGTCATCTACTCCCTGCCAGCGGGTCAGTATTGGTCAGCAGACGCGAGCGAACACGCGGAGTTCAAGGGCGAGGTCGTTGCAGAGGTCGCATTCGAGGCCTGGAGTTCTATCTTTGGCTGGACAGGGTCGCGCGTGAAGAGCATAGTGACGAGCGACTAACTCTGGCCTCGCGTTCCATGCTCGCTTTCCTCTCGGAGGACCCTCTACTCGTTCAGTATCCCCTCCGTTTCACTCATTGCTCTGCTCCCCATTTGGCCTAGACACTTTTTGGAGTCCTAGAATGGGGCTTAGAAAGGTGGCCGGCGATGGAGGGGATCAGGCGGAAGGCGGATGGGCGTCGCATCTTTTCGGTGGACTTCAAGCGCGAGGTCGTAGGCCAAGTTCTTTCGGGTGAGAAGACGCTGGCGGAGCTTTCTCGGGAGCTGGAGATCCAGCCGGCAGTTTTGCGCAACTGGATGCACTTGGTGGAGCGCGGCGGCACGGCGGCGGTTGCTGCGGGCGAGGAAGTGGTCCCGGCGAGTCGAGTTCGGGAGCTCGAGCAGCAGGTCAAGCAGCTCCAGCGGCTGGTCGGCACGCAGGCGATGACGATCGAGATCCTTGAGGCCGCTCGGGACCTGGCAAAAAAAAGTCCACACTTGTTCAAAGGATCCGGTCGGTGACGGGTCGTCCAATGGCAGCCGTCTGTCGGGCGCTGCGGGTGGCTCGGAGTACGGGGTATCTGCGAGTTCGGCCGCGTCGGGCTGGCGTCTACCGCCGCAGCGAGGACATGGAGGTCCTGCTGCAGATCCTGTCGGTGACCAGGAAGCGAGCGAGCTACGGGTACCGGCGCGTCTGGAGGCTGGTCAATCGGGCTAGGCTCGAGCGGGGCGAAAGGGGCTACAACCGCAAGCGGATCCGCCGGGTGATGCGGATCAACGATCTGATGTTGCCAGGCAAGATGCGACGGCGGATCGACCGCCCCCATACCGGCAAGATCCAGATGCCCGGCTCCAACCAGCGTTGGTGTTCTGACGGCTTCAACATCCGCTGCTGGAACGATGAGACGGTGCAAGTGGCCTTCGCTCTGGACTGTCACGATCGGGAGGTCCTCGGTCACGTGGCGGAGGCCAGGGCTCTCAACGGTTCCGACGTGCGGCTCCTTCTGGATCGCTCCATCTGGTCGCGCTTCGGCGAGGCGGCTTTGAGGACCCCTGTCCAGATCCAGTTCCTCTCGGATAACGGAGGCCCGTACGTCTCGATCGAGACCGTCCTCTACGCCGAGACCCTGGGCTTCAAACCGATCACCACCCCGGTCTACAGCCCCGAGTCCAACGGCATGGCCGAGGCCTTCGTCAACACGATCAAGCGAGACTACGTCGAGGGGGCCGACCTCTCCGAGGCCCAGACCGTCCTCAGGCAGCTGCCTGCCTGGATCCAGGACTACAACGACAGCGCGCCCCACTCCTCCCTCGGATTTCTTTCACCAAAGGAGTTTCGTGCCCAGCAATACACAAGCTTAGGTGTCTAGAAAATCGGGGAGCAGCGCAACGTGCCGGAGCTGAGACGCGAGGAGCTGGCGGTCCGGCAGATGATCGACGAGGCGGTCCGGCTCGTCTCCGAGTCGCCAATCGGCTTCGGGGACAAGCGGCTGCTGGCCGCCGCGCGAAGCCTGGGCAAGCAGGCCGCGTACTGGAAAACCGCCAGCTCGCATGGGGACTTCCGCTGGTCCAAGCAATCCCGGCAGCGAGCGGCCGAGCTGGAGGGGGCCGCGGGCCGCTACTTGGAGACTTTCGGCCGCGACGCGGTCAGCTTCCCGTAACACGCGCGTGCAGCGGACGCCCGTTAGGCGCTGACAAAACACCAGTCTTCCCCCCTAATTATGGCTGAAGGAAAGGAGGAGTCGACACGATGACGCGCAAAAGGTTGCTGCTGTTGGGAGCTGCCACGGTCGGGTTACTGCTCGCTAGTTCCGTAGACGCCCCGGCTCAGGATCCGGCCGTGGTGAACGCCAAGACCATTCGGGTCAAGTTAGAGAACAGTCGTGTGGGGGTGCTCGAAGCAACCCTTCAACCGGGTGAGAGGAACAGCCTCACTCGCACCCCGCCTACGTCATTTATGTTATCGCCGGCGGCAAGGTTCGAAACCACAGTGCCGATGGCAAGACAACTGAGTCCCAGTTCGCCAGCGGGGACACGATCTACCGCGACCCCCTCACCCATTGGGCCGAGAACATCGGTACGACGACCATTCACGTGATCCTCGTAGAGCTGAAGAACCCGTGACGCATCCAGAGCGATACTCTCGCAACCGAGACTCAGCGAAAGCCAGCCGCGGTGGCGGTGACCTAGATATGGGAGGGGCGTCTGACACGCGCATGCAGCGGACTCGCTCATCGAAGGAGGTCTGAGATGGAAATCGCACCTCTTCCGCAAGCGAGCGTCAGCTCACGCCCGGCTCGCATCGATTCACTAAAACACAGCGCGGGACTGCTGTTGATCCTGGCCGCCCTGACCGGCTATGGCCTGCATCTGCAGTCTGCCTCGCATCCCGGAAGCAATATTGCTGCCGGGCACGAAAGCGTTCTCCCCTTGTATGTGGGCGTGTTGGTCTCTGAGTGGGCGCTCTTTTACTACTGCTGGGCAGGGCTGCGCGCTCACCGCGTGAAACTGGCTGAAGTGATGGGCCCTGCCTGGGGGCATTGGCATCGGGCCGCCAAAGAAATTCTGATCGCGGCTGCCTTTTGGGTGGTGTGGGAGGGCGTGGCTTGGGCGGCTAACCTGGCGGTCGGCGCCAATCAGGCCAAGTCGATTTCCGTCCTGCTGCCCCGAAGCGAGCTTGAGCACGTATTGTGGATTGCGGTGGCGGTGAGTGCGGGTATTTGCGAGGAGTTCGTGTTTCGCGGCTATCTTCAGAGGCAGCTTTGGGCCGTAACTGGCAGCGCGGGCGCCGCCGTAGCCGGGCAGGCGCTCGTGTTCGGCGTCTCTCACGGCTATCAAGGTACTCAGAAGATGATCGTGATCTCTATCTTGGGCCTGCTTTACGGAATGCTGGCCCAGTGGCGCCGCAATCTTCGACCGGGGATTCTGGCGCATGCCTGGTCCGACATTTTTTCGGTTCTGTAGTTCCTCGGGTCCGCGATGCTCTCCACCGCAGGCAAATTAACCGCGTTCGCGGCCCGCGCCCGAGCCTCCCTGCTGTCGGCCCGCTCCTGAACCTCCGTGCTTATCCGCTTTGGGCCGCTCCCTCTCCTGATACTCGGCCAGCTTTCGCTGTTTCGGACTCTGGTAATCGGGCTGTGTGCCTAGCACCCCCACCTCGCTGTGGGTTCGCTCGGGGTGCAGCCTGTTTCGCCATCTTCGTCGCAGCCTTGATCGCAGCGTGAACGCCGGATGTCTGCCGAATCGCCTTTACCTTTGCCCGATTCGCCTTCGAGAGCCGGCGGACCGCACCGAGGTATTGGCCCTGCTCCCGCCAGGCTGCCCGTGCCTTTGCTGACGCCTTCCGCCGCCGCTTCGTCGATCGGGGCGCCGCATGCGTGCTCATCGGGAATGGGCCGCCCCTCAGCAGCCGGATCCCGTCCGCGCCAAGCGTCACGAGATGCTGCCGGATCTTCCTGACCAGACTCTCCCTTCGCCTGAGTGCATCCTTGATCTGTGAAACCTTGATGGTCCCGCGTGCGACCAAACACCGGAGTACGGCAACGGCCTCGCCGTGGGAGAGTTCGGGAAACCGTTGCTTTCGCGCCAGGTCTTCGCCTCCTAGCAGGTTAGGGAGGGTACCATTGCCAATCGCGACTTGGCGTCCAGGCGGCAACGGCGCGAGAGGCCGCGGGTCCCCGAGGCGTACGGTCCCGAGCTAGCCGCCCGCATCATGTTCGCATGAAGGCGTGATTACGGCTCCAGTGTTTTCTTCTGATGCCCAAAAGCGTCGCGCGGCAAATAGAAAAAGAGGCCCCTTTCGGGGCCTCGTGTGAACAGGCGCGCGAACGCGCTTGCTTCCTCGTTACGCAGCAACCCGAAGGGTCGTGGCGCCCGCGAATACCTCGTAGGTCTCCACTCTCGGCGTGCCCACGATGACGGGATTGAGCTTCTGGACAATCTTCGGATACGTCGAAGTCTGATAGGCCTCGGCACTCGCGCGGTCAGCCCAAAGGCTAATGCCCACGGCCTTGTCCTTGTTGACAAGAGTCAGCTCTTCCTTGAAACCCTTCTGCTTCCGCAGCATCGGAAGAATTTCGTTTTCGAAAAGCGTCGTAAACTCTTTCTCTTTACCGTTCTTGATCTGAAAGTGAACGTTTCGTGCGTAGTTCATGGCAAACCCCCCTCAGCCCTTGAAAACAACCGTTTCGATCCGGACGCCCGAGAGATAGGGACGGCGACGACAAGGTTTCGAAGCCGACTCGACCTGTTACAACGCCTCGGAGGTTATCACACAAATGCGAGAAGTCAATGGCACGAAGCCGCGCACTCTATCTCTTGACATGAGCTTGCTCGTCGTCAGGTTCAGCGACGGGCTTAGCGTAGCGGCCGTTCCGGTATCAGCCCACGCGCGAGCGCCGTTTGCAATCCGTCCGGCGTGTTCGTGACGGGCACGGGCGTGCCATCCGCTGCGTACCACGTGACGATGCCTGGGTCGGGCTTGGGCTTCGGTGCGGGACGAGGGCTCGGGTTTGGTCCCCGCCAGCTTTCCGGCATCTTTGCCACAGGACTTCTCTATCACGACCAACGGCAGCGCGCCGCTGCTCGTGTGAGGCTGCGCTATCCGCTGGGGCGGCGGCCGGGGCCGGGCGGCTTGACAACACCCGCTGACGTCATAAGAGTTCCCGCATGGACCAAGATAGGGATCCGAACGCGCGGATGGTCCGAGTGCCCTGCGAAAAGTGCGGCGCCATCCTCCACGGCCGCGTCATGCGCGTACACGTCGAGAAGCGTTGGACTCTCAAGGAGACGCACAACAGGCTCGACAACGGCGCGCCGTGCGACGGCACAGCAACCTTCACCGTGGCCGCGTACGAGGACAGCCATGGAAGTTGAGCCCTTCCTCGTTCACTTCCTAGTTCATCGCGGGCTCTCCGTGATCCAGGTTGTACCTATGGTCAACAGCTTCGAGCGTCCTAAGGACTTCCGCGGCGGAATCCTGCGCGGGTCGCTCGAGTTGTTGCAGTTCATTCAGGAGGTTAGTCTTGACAGCATCGTGCGGACGACGGAGGTCGTCGACTTGCCGAACCCCCGGTTCCAGCGCGAGTTCTACGTGTTGTCTCCGGAAGACATTGTCGCCAAGATCGAGTCCCGCTTCCGTGCCGAATCCGTAGCTGTCGACAGGTTACTGGATGGCAAATCGATGACCGAAAATGAACTTCGTGCATTGTCACCGCTGGAGCAGTTTGTGCTGGGATCGTCTGAACTCACTGCCGACGAAGGCGTTCGTCGCGTCAAGGAATGGTTCGAAAGGCGAGAAGGTGAGACGGGAGCCTAACCCGCGGGTGCAGCGGACTCGCGGACTCGCATTGCTCGGCGCGCTCGCTTCGCTTACAGGTGAGGTGACGGCATGAGCGTCGGAGGTATGGTTCGATTCGTTCCGGTGTTCTCGACCGGTCTCATTGCTACAACAAAAGGCCCCGGCTCTCGCCGGGGCTCGAAATAACTACCGAAGGGGTCTCTTAGTACATCCCGCCCATGCCGCCCGGCATGCCCACGCCGGCAGGGCTGGTCTTCTCCTTGATCTCAGAGACGAGGGCCTCGGTCGTGAGCATCAGGCCGGCCACGGAGGCCGCATTCTGAAGCGCGTTCTTGGTGACCTTGGTCGGATCGATGATGCCCGACTTCAACATGTCCTCAACCTTCTCGCTGTTCACGTTGTAGCCGTAGTTGCCGCCCTTGGCCTTGAGCTCGTTGATGACGACCGAGCCCTCCGCGCCGGAGTTCGCCACGATCTGGCGGGTCGGCTCCTCGAGCGCGCGCACCACGATTCTGGCGCCGATCTTCTCGTCGCCCGACAAGCCGGCGGCCGCCTTCTCGACAGCGTCGATCGAACGCAGCAGGGCCACGCCGCCGCCGGGGACGATCCCCTCTTCGACGGCCGCCTTGGTCGCGTGCATCGCGTCCTCGACGCGCGCCTTCTTCTCCTTCATCTCGGTCTCGGTCGCGGCTCCCACCTTGATGACGGCCACACCGCCCACCAGCTTGGCCAGCCGCTCCTGCAGCTTCTCCCGGTCGTAGTCCGAGGTCGTCTCGTCGATCTGCGTCCGAATCTGCTTCACGCGGCCTTGGATGGCCTCCTGCTTCTTCTTGGATCGATCATCCACAAGCACGGTCGTGTTGTCCTTGTCCACCGTGACCTTCTTCGCGTCGCCGAGATCCTCCCACTTGACGCTCTCGAGCTTGATTCCGAGATCCTCGGAGATCAGCTTGCCGCCGGTCAGAATCCCCATATCCTCGAGCATGGCCTTGCGGCGGTCGCCGAAGCCCGGCGCCTTAACCGCGCAGACCTGAAGCGTTCCGCGGAGCTTGTTGACGACCAGCGTCGCGAGCGCCTCGCCGTCGACCTCCTCGGCGACGATCAGCAAGGGCTTGCCCTGCTTGGCGATCTGCTCGAGGATCGGGAGCAGGTCCTTCATGTTCGAGATCTTCTTCTCGTAGAGGAGGACC
>JBASRI010000439.1:0-6190 GCA_049273755.1 Thermoanaerobaculia bacterium | reverse complement strand
GACGGGACCGAGCCGGAAACCGTGGGCGCTCATCACGTCCTCGAGGAGTTGCGCGCCCTCCTCGACCAGCTGCGCGTCGGACCGGCGCGGGTGCGTCCGGCGCAGCGCCTCCATCAGCGAGTCGATTCGCTGTCGCAGCTCGTCTCGCGTCGCCCGAAACGCCGCCAGACGGGTTTCCTCGTCTCCTTTGGCGAAGCTCGGGTCCTCGATCGGCCAGTGCACGAGGTGCCGGGCGCCGGGCCAAGTCGGACAATCGGCGGCCGCGGACGCGCAGACCGTGACCACGAGGTCGAACTTGGCCTCGCGGAATTCCTCGGCGCCCTTCGAGTGCGCCGCGTTCATGTCGAACCCCAACTCTTCGATCACCTGGATCGCAAGCGGATGCACGAAGCCCGCCGGCCGCGATCCGGCGGAAAGCGGGTCGAGCAGGTCCCCGTAATCGATCCGCGCGAGGGCTTCGGACATCTGGCTGCGCGCGGCGTTTCCAGTGCAGAGAAAGAGGATGCGCCTGCGGTCCCCGGACACGGACACGCCTCCTCTATATCGCAGTCGAGGGGCTTAGGGGCATGCGTCGGTTAGACTTCCGACAGGCATCCATGGTTTTCGAGACGTTCGCGCTTCTCGCCGCGCTCGTTGCCGCGGACCCGGCGAAGGCGAAGGCGGACCTGGACCGACGATTGGCGACGCCCCTGTCTCCCGGCGCCGTGGCGCTCCTCGTCCCCGACGCGACCCAGCCGGAGGTCGTGGGCCGCCTGGCCGAAGCGCTGCGCGATCCGAAGGCGGAGACACGGGCGGCGGCGGCTCGGGTCATCACCGTGACGTCGCTGCGCGACCTTCAGAAGAGCGTCGAGGACGCGCTGGCCGAAGAGCCCGACCCCGAAACGGCGCGCGAAGAGATCCGGGCTCTGGCCGCCATCGCCGAGCCCCCCAATGATGAACAACTCCTGGCCGTGTCGGACCGGTTCTCCGGGCGTCTGGACCCGGACCTCGCGCGAATCCTGGCCCGGCAGCGCGGACCGTAAGCGATCGCTCTGCTGCTCTCGAATCGGCAGTGGAACCTGACCCCCCACGAGTGGGTCGAGGCGCTGTGGGTCGCGGCCCGCGGCCGCACGGACCTCCTGACGCCGGCCCTCTCGCGGTCGCTGGGCAGACAGGACGTTCGCCGATGGCAAGCGCTTCTCGAGGCCTTCGAGGTCCACGACCGCGTCGTGGCGCGTAACGTCGTTGCGGTCGGGCTGCACTCTTCGGTTCCCGGCATTGCGACCCGCGCCGCCTGGTACCTGATCTGGGTGCGCCTGAAGGAGCCCATGGAGACGGACCGGGAGGTCTTCGGCGACCTGAGGGCGCCCGAAGGGGCCGGCTTCGACACGGCGTTTCTCTTCGACCTGCTCCGGAGGACGTTTTCGGAGCCGGCCCGCGATCAGGACGCCTGGATCGCGTCGCTGGAGGCGGTCGATGCTTGCGTAGTCGACGAGGTCCGGCCGGGCAGCCACCTCGTCGGGCTGCTCACGCCCGCAGAGCGGGAGGCCATTCGAAGCCGGTACAACCGACTGCACTCGGTCAAACCGAAGGAGGCGGCACAGGAGCGCAGCCTCTGGGATTCGCCCGCCCCGAAACGGCCGCACAAGGACCGCCCCTTCGTCTTTCGAACAGTGTCGGCGTTGCCGCGGGGCGTGGTTCGCGATTCGCTCGCGGTCGGAAAGTGTCGCCCGTCGCGCGGCGAGATTTTCGGCGTGGCGGCGGCCTGGTACGGCCCGGACGGTCGACCCAGTCTGGTCCGGTCCTACGACACGCCCGCGTCCAGCGCGTGTGAAACCGTGGCGCTCGGGCTGGCGATGATGACTCTGGCGCGGGACAACGAATTCCCGCTGACCTCCGAGCCCGACCTCCTCTTCGGCGTCGCGCGCCCGGATTGCCTTTCCGCCCTGGAGGAGCCCGACGTATGCCCATCCGATCCGTGTGCCCGTCCGATAGGGACATCGTGTTTCCTCTGCAGAGCGACATCGAGCCTCCAATCCTGGAAGACCGGGTGCAACCGCGGTACCCCGAATCCGCGCGGCTCGCGAGCAAGGAAGGTGTCATCACGATTGAAGCGATCGTCGGTGAGGACGGCTGTATCCGCGAGACCGGTGTTTTGGAGGGCGTGGATCCCGTGCTGGACGTCGAGGCCGCCCGAGCCGTGACTCAGTGGAAATACCGTCCCGCGCGCCTGCGTGGGAGGCCCGTCAGGGTCTTTCTCACGGTGAACGTGACCTTCCGCCTGCGTTGACCCGCTCCCCATAGCCGAATCCGGCTTTCCGCTCCATAATGGAAAGGCTTGAGCGACGCTCCTTTTCGCAAGAGCCGGCTCGTCAGCGAGGCGATCGGCGTGCTCCTTTTGCTCGCCGGACTGCTCTCCGTCCTGGCGCTGCTGTCCTATGATCCCCGGGATCCCAACGTCTTCTCGTGGACCGCTGGAGGGGCGGCAGCGAGCCCGACCAACTGGATCGGAGGCTTCGGGGCCTCGCTGGCGGCGGCTCTGTACGCCCTCTTCGGACTGGCGGCCTGGGGCGCCGCGGGCCTGATGTTCCTCTTCGGCTGGAGGCGGTTCTTGCAGCGGCCTCTGCCCAACCCGGCCTCCAAGGCGGCCGGGATCGGGCTGCTGCTGCTGTCGGGGCCGATGCTCCTGGCGCTCGCACTGGGGCGGCGGACCCTTTACGGCGAGGAGACGGAGACCGGCGGCCTGGTGGGCCGGACGCTGGGCGACGCTTTCCGGTCGCGCCTGGGGACGACGGGAGCCGTGCTGCTGGCGATCACACTCGTTCTGCTGGCCGTGCCCTTCGCCACGCAGGTCTCTCTGTCGGACGTCTTCCTGCGCCTGCGCGTTCGGTTCGCCGGCCTCTTCTCGCGCCTTACGGTCGGGTGGGCGCGGCACCGCGACCGGCGGACCAAGGAGCGGCTGCGCCGCACGGTCGTGGCCAAGCACCTGGAGAAGGTCCGCAAGGACGACATCTCTCTCGACGAGATCCCCTTCGCGGCCGAGGACGCGCCGCCGATCGTGCGCGAGGTCCCGGGGCCCGGCAAGTTCTCGATCCGGAAGACGATGGCTCCCCTCAAAGGCAGACCCGCCGCGCCTTCGCTTCCGCCGAAAAAGAAGGTCGAAGCCCAGCAGAGCCTGCCGTTGACCGTGTCCGGCTACACGTACCCGCCGGTGTCGCTCCTGGAGAAACGCGAGCAAGCGGGCGCGGTGGATCGCAAGGTCCTGGCTGAGACCGGGCGCTTGATCGCCGCCAAGTGCGCCGAGTTCGACGTGGAGGGCGACATCGCCGAGTATCACCCGGGGCCCGTCGTCACGACGTACGAGTTTCGGCCCGCCGCTGGCATCAAAGTCAACCAGGTCATGGGTCTCTCCGAGGACCTGGCCCTGGCGCTCTCGGCCGAATCGATCCGGGTCGAGCGGCTTCCGGGCCGGGCGAGCGTCGGCATCGAGGTGCCCAACCCCGGAGGCGGCGAGATCATCGCGATCCGCGACGTCGTCGATTCGGACCGGTTCCAGCGCTCGCCGTCGCTCCTGACGCTCGCCCTCGGCAAGGACATCCACGGCGAGGCGGTCGTGGACGACCTGCGCGGGATGCCGCACCTGCTGATCGCGGGTACGACGGGCTCGGGCAAGAGCGTGGGTATCAACGCCTTGATCACATCGATCGTCTACAAGGCGCGGCCCGACCAGGTCAAGCTGATCCTGATCGACCCGAAGATGGTCGAGCTCGAGATGTACGAGAACCTGCCCCACCTCGCGACACCGATCATCACGGACCCCAGAAAGGCGGCCAACGCGCTCAAGTGGGCGGTCGCCCTGATGGAGGAGCGGTTCCAGACGCTCTCGGACTTCGGCCAGGTGCGCAACGCCGAGCAGTTCAACGCCGCGATCCAGGATCCCGAGGCGGTCGCGCGCGTGCGCGCGCAGCACCCCGAGGACCCGGAGCTCAAGCTCGAGCCGATGCCGCTGATCGTCATCGTGATCGACGAGCTCGCGGACCTGATGATGTCGACGCCCAAGGAGGTCGAGGAGGCCATCGTGCGCATCGCGCAGAAAGCGCGGGCGGTCGGGATCCATCTCGTCGTCGCGACACAGCGCCCCTCGGTGGACGTCCTGACCGGTGTGATCAAGGCCAACCTCCCGTCGCGCATCGCATTCAAGGTTTCCTCCAAGACCGACTCGCGCGTGATCCTCGACGGCAACGGCGCCGAGCGCCTGCTGGGCCGCGGCGACATGCTCTTCCTGGCGCCCGGCACGTCGCGCTTGAAGCGCGTCCACGGAGCGTTCGTCTCGGTCCAGGAGACGGCCCAGCTGATGAAGTTCCTGAGAAAGCAGGCCAAGCCCCAATTCAACGACGAGATTACGAAAGACCGCGCGGAGGCCGTCCAGCGCGACGACGCCGGCGACGAGACCGACCCGCTCTACGACGAGGCCGCGCGCCTGGTGGTGCGCGAGAAGATGGCCTCCATCTCGTTCCTGCAGCGCCGCATGGGCGTCGGGTTTTCGCGCGCCGGCAAGCTCATCGACATGATGGCGCGGGACGGCCTGCTCGGGCCGCCGCGAGGATCCAAGCCCCGCGAGGTCCTCGTCGCCGGGGACTACTTCGAGGAAGTGGACCGGCAGCCGCGATGACGCGCCCGATCTGGCTCCTGCTCGCGGCGGTCCTCGCGGCCCCGCTGTTCGCCTGGGGCGTGTACCGGCTGGCCCGGGCGCTCGGGTTCCTGGACCCACCGTTCAACCGGGAGCACGCGGAGCGCCGGACGATCGTGGTCGCGATGTGGGCGTTTCTCCTTTTCTTCTCGGTTTTCCTCTTCGGCTACGCGACCGCGTGGCCGCGGATCTGGGCGGCCTTCGGAGTCATCAACGGAATCGCCCTCGTGGTCTTCGCCTGGCTCGGCGTGGGGGCGGCGCGCCGTCTGTGGAGGCTGCGGCATCCCGCGCCCGAGGCGCCCGGGCCGCCCGCCGCAGGGGGTCCTTCGGAAGAAGTGGGGGAGACGCCGCTTTCCTAGCCCGGATTATTCATGATCACCCGGCCGGAGCACGGACACGTCGCCCGCCTAACCGTTTTGCGTACGCTCTGCTGTAGGCAAAGCCTTTCGGCATCATGCCCGCGACAGAGATTCTTCGTCGAGGCGAGGAAGCGCGATGACGGCGATGCCAGCCAGATCGTTCGGTTCCGGTTTGAAAACTCTCGGCTGCCGGTCGCGAAGCGACCGCCGCAGCCGAAAGCCGCCGGAGTCGATCTTGAATAATGCGGGCTAGGTCGTTCCCATGACACCGCTCTCCGTCGTCTTCTTCGGCACGCCCGAGTTCGCGGTCCCGTCGCTCGAGGCGCTTCTCGCGGCGGGCTTCGAGATCCCGTTCGTCGTCACGCAGCCAGACCGCGCCGCGGGCCGACACGCGCAGGTGCGGCCATCGGCGGTGGGCGCCTGGGCCGCGGAGCGGGGGCTGCCCGTCGAGAAGCCGGGATCGGTCCGAGCCAACCCCGCTCTCTTCGAGCGGCTCGAGGCCGCGCGACCGGACGCGATCGCGGTCGTCGCCTACGGGCGGATCCTGCCTCGCGAGATCCTCGACCTGCCGAGGCTCTCGTGCGTGAACGTGCACGCCTCGCTCCTGCCCCGCCACCGGGGCGCTTCGCCCGTGCAGGCGGCGATTCTCGCCGGAGACCGCGAGACGGGCGTGGCCACGATGAAGATGGAAGCCGAGCTCGATGCCGGTCCTCTCTATCTCGAGCGCCGCGTGACGATCGGGGACGAGGAGACCGCGGGGGAGCTCTCGGCGCGGCTGGCCCGGCTCGGAGGCCGCCTTCTTGTCGAGACGCTCGAGGGACTGCAGGAGGGCCGGCTCGACTCCCGTCCGCAGGAAGGCGAGCCCTCCTATTGCCGCCCCATCCGGCGCGAGGACGCCGAAGCGGATTGGACGCAAAACGCCGAGGAGCTCTCGCGCCGGCTGCACGCCTACACGCCCTGGCCCGGCCTCCACACGCACCTGGGCGGCGAGCGCGTCAAGATCCTCGACGCGCGCCCGGCGCCCGCGCGGATGCCGCTGGCTCCGGGGACCTTCGAGTTCGACGGCGAGGAGCTCGTGGCCTCGGCCGGAGACGGGACCGCGCTTCGGATCCGCAAGCTGCAGCGCGCCGGCCGAAAGCCCGTGACCGGCGCCGAGTTCGCT
>JBASRI010000433.1:0-1974 GCA_049273755.1 Thermoanaerobaculia bacterium | reverse complement strand
GACGGGACGGGCGCGCCAATGGAAAAGAAAGACGTGCGCGTCGCGGGCGATCGGATCCTCGAGGTTGGCCCGCTCCAGCCCAGGCCCGGCGAGAAGGTCGTTTCCGGCGCTGGACTCGTGCTCGCCCCCGGGTTCATCGACGTCCACAACCACTCCGAGGAGGGGCTCGCGACCGACCCTCTGGCCGAGACGCAGATCTCGCAGGGCATCACCACGCTCGTCGTCGGGCCCGACGGCGAGTCGCCGTGGCCGATCGCGGACTATCTCGAGCAGCGGCGCAAGGCGCCCGCCGCCGTCAACGTCATGACGATGGTCGGCCATGCGACCGTGCGCAGCCTCGTGATGGGCCAGGACTACAAGCGGCGCGCCTCGGCCGACGAGCTCGAGAAGATGGCCGCGCTCGTCGACCAGGGGATGCGCGAGGGCGCCTCGGGGCTCTCCTCGGGCCTCGAATACGACGTCGGCAGCTACGCGCGAACCGAAGAGCTCGTCGCGCTCTCGAGGGCGGCCGCACGCCACGGCGGCTTCTACATGACTCACATCCGCGATGAGGCCGACCACAGCTTCCCCGCGTTCCTGGAAGCGGCCAGCATCTCGCAGAAGGCCGGACTGCCGCTGCAGATCTCGCACATCAAGCTCGCCACCGTGGGCGTGTGGGGCAAGGCCGGCAAGGCCATCGAATTCTTCGAAAAGCGTCGCGCGGCCGGCCAGGACGTCACCGCGGACTGCTACCCCTATGAGGCCTGGCACTCGGACCTCTACACGCTGGTTCCGAACAAGAAGTACTACGACAAGGCGAGCGTCGAGCGCGGCATCAAGGACGTGGGCGGCCCCTCGCGCGTCACGATCACGAGCTGCAAATCCCACCCCGACTACGCGGGCCGCACCCTCGAGCAGATCGCGGCCGCCGAGGGCATCACCCCCGCCGCGCTCTTCTCGAAGATCATCCAGGACGGCGGCGCCGAGGTCATCGGGCACTCGATGAAGGAGGAGGACGTCCTCGCGTTCTACAAGCAGCCCTGGGTCATGGTGGCCTCGGACGGCGGGATCCACTCCGGCCACCCGCGCGGCGCAGGCACCTTCCCGCGCGTTCTGGGACGCTTCGTGCGCGTCCGCAAGCTCTTTTCGCTCGAGGAGGCGATCCGGAAGATGACCTCGCTGCCGGCGAAGAGGATGAAACTCTCCGACCGGGGCACGATCGCGCCCGGAAACCGCGCCGACCTCGTGCTCTTCGATCCCGAGACCGTGATCGACCACTCGACCTTCGCCGAGCCGGAAAAGCTCTCCGAGGGCATCGTCATCGTCGTCGTCAACGGGCAAACTGTCTGGGCGGACGGCAAACCCACCGGCGCTAAGCCCGGGCGCGCGCTAGGAAGCGCGCCCGCCCCGGCGCCATAGGATGGCCCGATGAGACGCGTCGTCTTTCTCCTCGCCGCCGCGGCGCTCGCCGCCGCCTGGAACGTCGGAGACTCGGCCACGCTGTCGCCGGCCGCCCCCGTGATCACGGAGCCGGCCCAAGATCTCCAGGTCATCAGCGCCTACGACGTGCACATGGTCGCCGCCCCCTTCTCCGGAGCGCCCGGAGAGAGCCACGTCTGCAGCGATTGGGAGATCCGCACGATCGACTCGGACACCGTGGTCTGGACCGCCCCCTGCGCGACGGGAACCTTGAAAGTCCACATTCACCTGGGCGACGGCGAGTTCGTGAATCTGCTGGCGGGACACCACCAGTTGAACGACAACGGCGAGTACCGGCTGCGCGTGCGGTTCCTGGGCGACGCCGCACCGCAGGGAACGGACTGGAGCCCGTGGGCCGAGCGCCGCTTCTCCACGTTTCCGGCCACGGGGTCCCAACCGCTGATCCTCTCGGACGTCTCTTCGATTCCCGCGGTGCGCTGGAAGGACGCGCTCGGCCAGGACGTCCTCCTGCCCGGCGGCGCGTCGCCCGCGGTTCTGCGCCTCGCGGTCGTGGGC
>JBASRI010000427.1:0-2650 GCA_049273755.1 Thermoanaerobaculia bacterium | reverse complement strand
CCCGAGCGCAGCGAGGGATCCCTTTGAAGCCGCTGCGCTCCTCGGGATGACAGGGGCGAAATAGTGCCGCAGCGGCACGTCTTTGATGCCGTCCTCCGGGCGGCGCGGCGGTTGCCCGGCTATCCCGAGCTCCGTGTTCTGGATCTGTCCGCGGGGCGCGGCGAAATCGGCGCAGCGCTGTCGGAGGACGGGTGTGCGGTGCGCGGCACGCACTTCCGGCACGACGATTACAAGCTGTCGCAGCAGCCCGGCCCACTCCCCGCCGACCGGATGGCGATCGACGCCGACGTGGACCTGACGCGGCCTCTCCCCTACGGCGACGCCGCCTTCGATCTCGTCATCCTCTGCGAGGTGGCCGAGCATCTCCCCACCTACCTGCCCGTCGTCGCGGAGATCGGGCGCGTGCTCGCGTCCGGAGGGCATTTGCTTCTCTCGACCCCGAACGTCGCCCGCCTCCACTCGCGCTCGCATTTCCTCTGGACCGGAACGCACAAGCTCATCCGCCGCCGCGTGGGCTGGGATCTCACGGCCGACGACCTCTATGCGTACCACGTCAGCCCCGTGGACTTCCCGCTCCTGCACACGCTCCTTCATCAGGCCGGGCTCTCGGTCGAGCGCCTCGATACGACGCGCTTCAAGGCGAGGCATGCGTGGTGGCTGGCGCTCTACCCGTTCGTGTGGCTCGCGACCCGCCTCGAGACCCGCCGCCACCGCGGCGAACAGAAACACGCCCGAGGCGAGGAGGACTTGTTCCGCTGGATGGTCTCGTTCCCGATGCTCTTCAGCGAGCAGCTGCTCCTGACGGCGCGCCGCGATCGATAGGCCGTCCCGGCACGAGGGCGCCGGCCGACACGATCATCTTCATCGCCTGCTCCGGAGTCATGTCGAGGTAGGTGACTTTCTCCTCCGGGACGACAAGCAGGAAGCCGGTCGTGGGATTGACGGCGCTCGGAATGAACAGGCTGCAGAGCTTCTTCCCGGTCTTGGTGCTGGCCTCGCCGCCTTCCGTGGACGTCACGAACCCGAGGCCCCACGTTCCGGGCGACGGGAACTCCACGATCGCGACCCTTCCGAACGACCCGGCGCGGGCGGGGCCCAGGAACAGCTCCGCGATCTGGCGGAGCGTCGCGTAGATCTTGTTGATCAGCGGGACCCGGTGCATGACTCGGTCCCAGACGGCGAAGATGCGCTTGCCGAAGAAGTTCGTCGCCACGAAGCCGAGAAGGAGAAGCAGGACGTTCAGCAGCACGAACCCCAGGCCCACGACCGAGAGGCCCCGCGCGCGCAGCTGTCCTCCGAGGATGTCGTCGAAGAACTTGAAGAGCGTCCAGACGACCCACAGCGTCAGCGCGGTCGGCGCGAGGACCAGGATCCCCGCGACGTAGTAGCGGCGGAGGCGCACGCCGAGAGTCGCCGGCATCGCGTCCATCCTAACCGAGCGGTGAATCCGTACAATGGACGGACGATGCGACTTCTCGGGCGAATGGCTCTTGCGATCGCGGCCTTCCTGTCGGCGGCACCCTTCGCCGTGGCGCGGCCCGGGTGGGTAACCTCCGGTCCGCCGCTGCCCCAGTCCAACTCCGTCAGCGCGCCGCCCGACGCCGACGCCGTCGTCTACGCCGTGGGCTCCCAGTTCGACGCGACACAGAGCGCTCTCTTCGCAAGCTCCGACGCCGGGCAGACCTGGAATCCGCTCGTCGAGGCGCCGCGCGGCGACTACTACTCGGAAATCTTCGTCGACCCCCGGGACAGCCAGCGTCTCTTCGCCGGGGCGCAGACGGCCGCCGGCAACACCAAGATCTACCGGTCGACGGACCGGGGCGGGAACTGGAGCCTGATCCTCACGATCTCGACGGTTTGCGGGCCGTCGTTCGCTCCGGGGCTCACCGCCGACGCCCTCCTGATCGCGTGCGGAACGCGGCTGTTCCGCACGCCGGACGCCGGGCTGACTTGGGAAGAGCCGGCCACGCCCTTCACCGAGACGACGAAGCTCACCGCCGGCCCGGCGTCCGCCGTCTTCGCATACGGGGCATCGCGCGTCTTCCGCACCAGCAACGAAGGCACGACCTGGGCCGTGGCCGGCCTCGCCCCCGCGGCGTGCCCGGGCATCCTGACGCTCCGCGTGGATCCGTCCAACGCCGTTCGCTACGTCGCCGGCGCGGGCGTTCTCGGAGCCGGCGGATTCCAGTGCGGCGGCGTTTTCACCACGGAGAATGCCGGCGGAAGCTGGACCGCAAGCGACCTCTCCGGCGTCTACGTGACCGACGTGCGCCTGGATCCGAGCGACCCGCACGGCGCGTACGCGTGCGCGAGCTACATCGCGGGCATCCTGCCGAAAGGGGGTGTGTGGCGAAGCTCCGACGACGGACGCACGTGGCACAACCTCCATCTCCCCGTCGCCGGCGCCCTGCGCGTGGCCGTCTCCGCCGGCGGCCGCGTGTACGCCGCGACGCCGCTCGGCGTCTACGAGCTTGCGATCCGCAAGACGCGCGTGGTCGGGCCGCGGTAGGTGGTTCTAGTGGCGGAGAGGACGGGATTAACGCCGTGCTACGCACGGCGTTGCCTACTGCCGGGGGCCTGCCTTCGTACCGACGCGGCTACGCCGCGTCGTTGCCTACTGCCGGGGGTCTGCGTTACCGCCGTGCTGCGC
>JBASRI010000406.1:0-4431 GCA_049273755.1 Thermoanaerobaculia bacterium | reverse complement strand
ACGCGGCGGCGCCCGGCGCAAACCTCCGCCGCCGGCGGGGGAAGCAGGACGGCCGGCGCCTGGCCGAGTTCAAGCGCGCGGGCTTCTTTCGCGCATTGTCCCCGGCGGGAGAGACGGTGGAGATCGGAGAGGATGCGGAGACTCTGCTCGACCAGGGAGGCCGCCTCCGAATCGTGGTCGGACGGTTCATCGTCTCCGACGCGGCGCAGCCCGAGATCGCGGCGGCCGTCGAGACGGCGTTCGCGCTGGCGGGGACGCTGGAAGTCATGGTCGCGGGTTCGACGCGCGTCTTCCGGCGGGGGCTCCACTGTCCGACATGCGGCCGCGAGTTCCGCGACACGACTCCGGCGCTGTTCGCATTCAACTCGCCGCTCGGCGCGTGTCCCGCCTGCCAGGGCTTCGGCCGCGTGATCGGCGTGGACCTGGAGAAGGCGATCCCGGACAAGAGCCTGTCGCTGTCGGAGCGTCCGGTGGCGCCCTGGAACACGCCCGCGTACGAATCCGCGTACGGCGACCTCTTCCGGGCGTGCCGCCGCTACTCGGTCCGTACCGACGTGCCGGTCTCCAAGCTCTCGGCGCACGAGCGGGCCGTGCTCGTGGAGGGCCGCGGAGATTTCTACGGCGTTCAGGGCTTTTTCGACTGGCTGGAGACCAAGCGCTACAAGATTCACGTCCGCGTCCTGCTGGCCCGCTACCGTGCCTACACGCTCTGCGGCGAGTGCGGGGGAGCGCGGCTCTCTCCGCCGGCGCTCTGGGTGCGCTTCCGGGGCAAGACGATCGCGGAGCTCTCGGAGCTTTCCCTCGCGGACCTGCAGCGGTTTTTCGCGGAGCTTTCGCTCTCGGCGGAGGAGGAGGAGCGGCTCGGCTCCGTCGTGGCCGAGCTCTCCTCCCGCGTTCGCTACATGAATGACGTCGGCCTGGACTACCTGACGCTCTCGCGCCCCGCGCGGACGCTCTCCGGGGGCGAGGCGCAGCGCATCGGCCTGGCCTCGGCCCTCGGCGGCTCGTTGACGGGCACGCTCTACGTCCTCGACGAGCCGACCATCGGTCTCCACGCGGCGGACACGCGGCGCTTGCTCGGCATCCTGCGGCGGCTCGCCGACCGCGGGAACACCGTCGTCATCGTGGAGCACGATCCCGAGGCGATCGAGTCCGCCGACCACGTCCTGGATCTGGGCCCCGGAGCCGGGAGCCTCGGCGGGCAGCTGCTGTTCGCGGGCACGCCCCGAGCGCTCGCGCGCGTCAAGGAGTCGGCGACGGGGGAGCTGTTGCGCCGGAGGCAGGCGCCGCCGCCGGAAGCCGGGAGCCGGAAGCGGGGAGCCGACACCGTCCGCGCCGCGCGCACGTCCCGCGTGGTCCCGTTCCGGCGGGCCGAAGGCGCGATCACGATCGTGGGGGCCAGGGAGCACAACCTGAAGAACCTGACCGTGCGCATTCCCCTGGGCCGCCTGGTGTGCGTCGCGGGAGTGTCGGGGTCGGGCAAATCGACGCTGGTGAGGGACATCCTGCATCACGCCTACGCGCGGCGGATCAAGGGCGCGGCCCAGTACGACGTCGGGCAGCACGACGCGATCGAGGGCCTCGACCGGATCTCGGACCTGCTCCTCGTGGACCAGAGCCCGCTGGGCCGGTCGGCGCGCTCGAATCCGGTGACGTACACGAAAGCCTGGGACGAGATTCGCCAGCTCTTCGCAAAGTCGGCCCGGGCGGTCTCGAAAGGGCTGACGGCCCGCGACTTTTCCTTCAACACGCCCGGCGGGCGCTGCGAGGCCTGCAGGGGCACGGGCTGCCAGACGATCGACATGCAGTTCCTGGCGGACGTGACGGTGCGCTGCGACGCGTGCGACGGGAGGCGGTTCCAGGCCCGCGTGCTCGCGGCGCGCGTCGCCGGCAAGAACATCGACGATGTGCTCGAGATGACCATCGAGGACGCTGCCGCCTTCTTCGGGGGCGAAGAGAAGATCCTCCGGCGCCTCGCGCCGCTCCGGGAGGCCGGGCTCGGGTACATGCGGCTGGGCCAGCCCACGGCGACGCTCTCGGGCGGCGAAGCCCAACGCCTGAGGCTCGCCGCTTTTCTCGGGATCCGTCCGGCGACGTCGCGCGGAACGCTTTTCCTCTTCGACGAGCCCACCACGGGCCTCCACGCGCGCGACGTGGACGGGCTCCTGGCGACGTTGCGGCGCCTGATCGCCCTCGGGCACTCGGTGCTCGCCGTCGAGCACCATCTCGAATTCCTCGCGGCCTCCGACTGGATCGTGGAGCTCGGCCCGGGCGGCGGAGAGAACGGCGGGAAGATCGTCGCCGAGGGAGCGCCCGCCGAGATTCGCGCCGACCCGCGCAGCTTGACCGGCAGATTCCTGGTCCCGCCGGGCGGGGCCCACCCCGGGCGCAGCAGCCCCTATAATGTGACGGAACTTCCTTAGACCCGTCTCGCGGAGGTCCGTGCCAGCAGCCCAAAAACGGCGAGCCTCGAATCCGCTCGGAGTGCGCCTCTACCGGGCGTGCGTCGCCGCGCTGCTCCTCTCGTTCCCGAGCGCCGCCCGCTCCGCGGAGCCGGCGGCGCGCGCGCATCCGGGCTTCCTGGGGCGGTTCACGTTCCGCACCTACGCCGAGGACGAGGGGCTGCTCGACGCGTCGGTCGAGTGCGTGCTCCAGGACCGGGAGGGGTTTCTGTGGGCGGGCACCGACGACGGGCTCTTCCGTTTCGACGGCCGCCGCTTCGTGAAGTACAGCCGCGAGCAGGGCCTGCCGCGCACGCGCATCTACCAGCTCTACGAGACCGCGGACGGGAAGCTCTATGTGGCCACGGGCGCGGGCCTGGCGCGCAAGAAAGGCCGGGGGTTCGTCGTGCTCGGCGAAACGGTGGGGCTGGGCGCCCTCGCGATCAGCCACCAGGGCATCGCTTCAGACGCGCACGGGACGGTGTTCGTCGGCACGGAGCGCGGTCTGTTCGCCGGCAAGAGCGACCGCTACGCTCCGGACAGGGAAGCGGCCTCGCTGGGCGAGGGCCCGGTCGGCGCCGTTCACGTCGACGCGTCCGGCGCCCTCTTCTTCGCGCGCGGCGGGTTGCTTTACCGCGAAGAATCCGGACGGGTCGTCGAGTTCGGCCGCCCGCGCGGTCTCCCGGGCGACGAGACGATCGACGAAGTGCGGACGGACCGCGCCGGCCGCCTCTGGGTGCGCACCGTCCTGCACCTCTACGTGCTGGGAAAGGGCGCGCAGCACTTCGAGCACGCCGACGAGGGACTTCCGGAGGCCAGCGAATACGGCCGACTCGCCTTCGACGACCGGGGAGAGCTGCTGGTGCCGACGGTGAAGGGACTCGCCTACCGCGACGGGGGCTCGTGGAGGCTGATCGGCCGGCGCGAAGGCCTGCCCGCCGACGCCGCGCTCGCGGCTCTCGTGGATCGGGAAGGCTCGCTCTGGATCGGCCTGCTGGGCGGCGGCCTGACCCAGCGTCTGGGCCGCGGAGAGTTCACGAACTGGACCACCGCCGACGGCCTCTCCCACGAGGTGATCTGGGCCATCGGGAGGCAGAAGGGCAGGGGAGGCGCGCTCTGGGTCGGGACGGAGCGGGGACTCAACCGCATCGATCCCTCGACCGGCGCCATCCGCGTCTACACGACGCGGGAGGGTCTGGCGGGAAATACGGTCAATGCCGTCGCCACCGGCGACGACGGCAGCGTGTGGGTGGGCTCGTGGCCCGGCGGAATCACGCGCCTGATGCCGGACGGCAGAATCCGCCGCTACGCCGCCGAGGGGGTATCGTCGGACCAGTTCCGCGTGGGCGCGATCCTCCTTCGACCCGGCGGAGAGGTCTGGGTGGGCGCGGTCGAGGGGCTGTACCGCCTGCCCGCCGGTTCGGGCTCGGAGCGTTTCGAGCGCGTCGCCATGGGCCAGGAGCGCCCGGACGGTGTGAGGGGCTTCGCGGAGGATCCCTCGGGCGTGCTCTACGCGGCCAGCAAGCAGGGCCTGCTGCGCCTGACGGGTCCCAGGCCGCGCCGGTTCACGCGGCAGGACGGCCTGCGCGAGGACTTCCTCTCCTCGATCGCCCTCGCGTCCGACGGCAGCCTCGTTCTGGCCTACCGCGAGTCCATCGGCGCGGCGAAGGTCATCGTGCAGGACGAGCGGATCACGGTGCGGCCGATCGACCTCTCTATGGGTCTCGTCTCCAACAAAGTGGTGCTCGTCGGGCGCGACGCGACCGGCGCTCTCTGGATCGGCACCGGTTCGGGCGCGGACGTCTTCGGCGCCGACTGGGCTGTCGCGGCGCGCTTCGGAAAGGCCGATGGCATGATCAGCGACGACCTCGACCAGAACGCCTTTCTTGCCGAGCCCGACGGAACGGTGTGGCTGGGCTCCAGCCGCGGCCTCGTGCGGTACGAGCCCGGAATCCCTCCGGTCACGCCGCCGGCGCCGCCGGTGGTCATC
>JBASRI010000403.1:0-2121 GCA_049273755.1 Thermoanaerobaculia bacterium | reverse complement strand
CCGCGGCGGCGCTCGGCGGACAGCCCGCCGCCTCTCCGGACGCCTCGAGTGACGTCGTCTGCTACGTCGCGCCGGAGACGTTCGCCTCGCCGCTCGGCTCAACGTGTGTCGTGACGTATCGGACCGCAGCCGCGGAGGCGGTCCGCGTTCCGGCGGGGGAGTTTCGCGCCACGCACGTCGCGCGGCAGAGCGCGAGCGAGGTGTCGGATTGGTGGCTCCATCCGGATCTGAACGTCCCGGTGCGCGGCCAGGTCCTGGGGGGAATGGAATACGTGCTGGCGTCGCTGGAGATCAAGAAGCCTTAGCCGGTCTTGTCATCCCGCGGTTTTGTCATCCCGAGGGCCGTAGGCCCGAGGATCCCTTTCGAGTCTCAGTGCGGCTCCGAAAGGGATCCCTCGTCGCTGCGCTCCTCGGGATGACAAGTCCTGGCGTCGCTGGAGATCAAGAAGCCTTAGCCGGTCTTGTTATCCCGCGGTTTTGTCATCCCGAGGGCCGTAGGCCCGAGGGATCCCTTTCGAGTCTCAGTGCAGCTCCGAAAGGGATCCCTCGTCGCTACGCTCCTCGGGATGACAAGTCCTGGCGTTGCTGGAGATCAAGAAGCGCTGAGAGGTCGCGCCACAACGCCTCCTGTCATCCCGAGCGTAGCGAGGGATCCCTTTCGAGTCTCAGTGCGGCTCCGAAAGGGATCCCTCGTCGCTGCGCTCCTCGGGATGACAAGTCTGGCGGACTAGGCGCTTCAAACAAAAAGCCCCGCCTTTCAGCGGGGCTTTGATTTTGTTCTCGAGACTCGAGCTACGCGCTGAAGCTCTTCCCGCAGCCGCAGCCGCCCGTGGACTGGGGATTGGTCACGGAAAACCCCGCGCCGCGGAAGTCCTCGACGTAATCCACCTTGGAATCCTTGAGGTAGGTCGCGCTCTGGGGATCGACGACGACCTCGATGCCGCCGGCCGCGATCACCGTGTCGTTCTCTTTCTTCTCGTCGAACGTGAAGCCGTACTGGAACCCGGAGCAGCCGCCGCCCTGGACGAAGATCCGGAGGGGCTTGCCCTGGGAATCGGGCATGGTGCCCGCGAAATATTTGACTTTTTCAACCGCCGCGTCCGTCAGCGTCAGGAGCGGGCCCGTGGACCCGGTCGTGATCGGAGCGGGAGTAGAAGACTCGACAGTGGACATAAGTTCTCCTCGGCGGCCATTATGGTGCGCCAGCTCACCCAACGCAACCTCTTCAGGAAGCCTTTGCCAGCGAGTGGTTTGCGAGCAACTGGTCGATCGAGCGCCAGGCCGCGGCGATGCGGACGGGCGCCGTCAGGAAAGACACCTGCTTTCGGCTGACCTCGAAATCCAGGATTCCCGCCACCGGCGAGCGGTTCCAGGCGTTCACGATCGTCCGGCATTCCTCGTCCAGGAGGGGCCGGTTGAAGACGCCGATCCCGAGCCGGGACCCGTCCACCTCGAAGACCGACCGGAAGGAAACGTGCGCCGGGCGCGTGTTCTGGTTCTGGCTCATGTTCGTTTGATGCTCGTAAATCTCGCTTGTGACACCGAATGAAACAGCAATCGCCGTGCCACTATTCCCTGCGCCCAGGCAGGCCCGGTACCACTACATCTGGTATTTTTTCTTGACTCGACTTCTCCCCAGTCTTAGGCTCAAAGGCAACACTGGCGGTTTCTCCGCATCGCTAGACAGCCGGACAGGGATCCGGGACCAGGGGGTAGCAAAGGGCGGAGGCTTCGCATTAAAGGGGAAGGAGGAGGGGAAATGGGTGGGACGGACAAGGACGTGAAACAGGTCGTCGAAGAAAAGGGCGGCACACAGGTCGAAGCCGGAAGCGCGGCTTCCCGCCGCGACGGGAGAGGTCTGGCCGGACTGTCCTTTTCGCGGGTCTATTCGGACCCCTCGATCTCGCCGTACGACGCGACGGAGTGGGAGCTGCGCACGGCCTCGATCGTGTCGGAGAAGGGCGAGACGATCTTCGAGCAGAAGAACGTCGAGGTCCCCAAGTCCTGGTCCCAGATGGCGACGAACATCGTCGTCCAGAAGTATTTCCACGGTCGCCTCGGCACCCCGGAGCGCGAGACCTCCGTGCGCCAGTTGATCGAGCGCGTGGCGGGGACGATCAC
>JBASRI010000401.1:0-10962 GCA_049273755.1 Thermoanaerobaculia bacterium | reverse complement strand
CCCGAGCGCGTTTGTCACATCAAAGCGCCTGTCATCCCGAGCGAAGGGAGATAGCCGACCACAGAAGGCTGGCCCCCGGCAGTAGGCGAGTCGTCCACCAAAGTCAAGCCCACTGCGGTAGACAACGCTGGCCAAAGGCCAGCGGTAACCCACGTCGCGCGAAGCGCGGCGTTCATCCATTTGAAGCCTTGCTGCCGCTGCTAAAGGGATCCCTCGGGCCTACGGCCCTCGGGATGACACGCGATGGCGCTGACGCGCTTCGCGAATGTCACCTCTTCGGCGGCTTGGCCGGGCGCAGGTCGATGCGGGACGGGATCGCGCGATCGGGGAAGCGGATGAGGTCCGCGACGGCCTCGGCGACGGCCTCGGGCCGGAGCATCCAGGAAGCCTCGCGGCTCTCCGACGGATGGCCGAACTCGGTATTCACGGACCCCGGCAGCACCGTCGCCATCCGGATCCCGTCGTGCCGCAGATCCAGCATCGCCGCCTCCGAGAACCCGAGCAGCCCGAACTTCGACGCGTTGTAGGCCGACCCTCCGGCGAAGGCGTTGACCGCCGCCAGCGAGGCGATGTTGACGATGAACCCTCCCCCGTTCTTCTTCATCAGCGGCGCGGCATAGTGGACCGCGTAGTACGTGCCGAAAAGGTTCGTCTCGAGGACCTCGCGGAACTGATCGGGCGGGAGCTGGTCGACCGGCGCGAAGTGGCCGAGCCCGGCGTTGTTGACGAGCACGTCGAGCCTCCCGCCCTCGCGCGCCGCCGACTCCACCAGGCGCTTCTGATCCTCTTCCTTCCGCGCGTTGGCCGCGAAGCCGCGGATCGAAAGGCCGTCCTTCTGGTACCGCGCGACTGCCGCCTGCGTCGACTGTTCCGTGCTCCCCGAGATGAACACCGAGAAGCCGTCCCCGGCCAGGCGGCGCGCGATCGCTTCTCCGATCCCCCGTGTTCCGCCCGTCACGACCGCGACGCGATTCACCGCCATCGCGCCTCTTACGGAAACTGGAGTCCCAGACCCTTTGCCAGGAACACCGCCATCTGGCCGCGTGTCACCGGATTGTTGGGACAGTAGTTCCCGCCGCCGCAGCCGGCCGTGATCCCCGACTTCGCCAGCGCCTCGATGAACTGGAAGAAGGGATGGCTCGTCGGGACGTCGCCGAACGTCGCCGTGCCCGGGGCCGGCGAGACCTGGAGCTTGTATCCGACGACGGCGCCCGCGAATGAGTTGGTGCTGTCGAGAGCGGTCGGGAGCACGATGAAGACCAGCCGCTTCGAGCCATTGTCCACGACATAGTTGAGGGCGGTGAGATCCTGCGTGTAGGCCGCGCAGGGCGTGACGGGGTTCGAAACCGAATTCAGCGGAGTGCCCAGGATCGCGCAGAGTCCATCCACGCTCGCGCAGCTTTCGACGGCTGCGGTCCAGTGCATTGCGCTCGCGCTCGAATCACAGAGATCGAATTCGATGCTCGTGAGGATCGCGCCGTCGGGCAGATGCACTCCCGCGAGGAAGCCGCCGAAGCCTCCGGTTTGGAAGCGCCTTGTGTTCACGCCGCCAATCGCGACGTCAGAGTAGGTCACGGTGGAGGCAGGCGGGTCGAAGTCCCATTCGGGAAGCGTGACGAAGCTCGTCTGCGCCGTACCGTAGGTGACGGGCGGGCCCGCCGGCACGGATGGAAGGGACTTGAAATCCAACAGGCCGGTCTGACCCGCCGCCGCACCCGCCCAAGCCAGCACGATGATGGTTGCCAAAAGCCGCAACGAGACAACCCGATTGGTCATGGCGCCTCCTCGGCGAAATTCTATGCCGGCCTTTCGGTGCACCGCGGCGGCCTCTTCGACTCTCCCCCTTCGGGGTGGCCGCTTTTTTTTCTGCAACGGCGCAGCGTTTGCCGGCGTTCCTGCGTATGTGTGTCTGAGAGGAGGAAACGATGACGACGGAGAAACCGTCCTCGAATGAGGACTCGGGACGCAAACGCCGAAAGCGCGGCTATCGCGGCTATCCGAACAATCCCGGTGGAGGCGCCGTCCACAGCGGCAGCGGCTTCGGCGGCGCGGGCTCGTTGAATGGTTCGGGCGCGGGGTTGCCCGACTCGGGCATCGTGAGCGAGCGCACGCGCGAGGACGCGGAGAAAGAGGAGGAAAAAGAGTAGGCAACCCTTGTCATCCCGAGCGCAGCGAGGGATCCCTTTGAAGCTGCACCATCGCTAGAAAGGGATCCCTCGTCGCTGCGCTCCTCGGGATGACAAAAGGACACCGCGTGGTAGCTTCGCGTCAATGTCCCCCACGGCTCGCCGTCTCGTCCGCATCGCCGCGGTCCTGTTCGGACTCCTGATCCTGCTCGTTCTCGCCCTCCCCTACATCGTCTCGCTCGACTCGATGAAAGCGCGCGTGGTGTCCGTCGCCGAGTCGGCGCTCCACCGCAAAGTCGAGATCGGGAAGATGCGGCTCCAGATCCTGTCGGGGCCGGGCGCCGCCGTCGAAAAATTCACCGTCCTGAACGGGCAGAAGTGGTCGACTCAAACGCTGGTCTCCGCCGACCGGGTCTCGGTCAAGGTCGCCTTCTGGCCCCTCCTCTCGAGGCGCGTCGAGGTTCGCAAGATCGTCCTCGACGGCGCGACCGTGGCGATCGAGCGCGACCAGGACGGCAAGCTCAACATCGACGACTTCCTGTCCGCGGGCCAGCGGGAGAGCGCGCCCGCCTCCAGGACCGCGGCGACCGTGCTTCTGGTCTCGCGCATCGAGATCGACCACGGGCGCCTGCTCTTCGTGGACCGCAAAGTCACCCGGGGAGAGCCGGTCACCCTCGCCCTCGAGGACCTGACCGGCCGCATCACCGACATCGGTCCGAAGACCCCGGCGCGGTTCGACCTCGCCGCGCGATTCCTCGCGGACTCAGGGCGCAACCTTTCGCTCAAAGGGGCGCTCGGGCCACCCCTGCCGGAGCGACCGATCGGCGAGGCGCCTCTCCAAGCGACGTTTTCGGGGAAGATCCTGCAGCTCAAGCGCCTCGCTCCCTACGTCGCCGCCTTCCGGGAGAACGACCCGGGGACGTTTTCGATCGAGGGCAAAGCCGAAGGGAAGCTCCTGGGCGCCTTGAACCTGACCGGCAACCTCGCGCTCGACCCCGCCGCGCCCACTTCCCCGATCCCGGCGACCGATGGCACGTTCGCGCTCAATCTCGACTGGACCAAGGGCACGTTGGCGATCGCGAGGTCGCTCTTCGACGTCGCGGGCCTGTCGCTCGCGGTGGAAGGTCGCCTGGAGGATCTGAAGAAGGCGCCGCGCGTCGACATCCGCATCTCGACGCCGGGCGACGTTCCCATCGACGACGTCACGGGCCTGCCCGGCCTGGCCGGCAGGCTCCCCGAGGGCGTCAAGCTCGCCGGCCGTCTGCGGCTGGACGCCCAGATCCAGGGCTCCTCCTCGGACCTCGAGACGCGCGGGTCCGTGGACGCGGCGCCGTTCGCCGTCAGCATGAACGGCCAGCCATTCTTCACGGCGCCGGCGGTCCAGGCCACGCTCGGCTCGCGCGGAAAAGAGCCCCTCGCGGGCCGCGTCAGCGCGCCGTCGGGGAAGCTCAAGAACCTCCCCTTCGAGAAGCTCGTCGCCGACTGGACGTGGGACAAGGGCGCACTCACGCTGGCCCCCTCGGCGAGTGTCTTCGGCGGCACGATTGGCGCGCGCGTCGAATCGAACCTCGCGCAGCCAAAGTCCGAATCGCGCGTCAGCCTCGAGGTCAAGGGCGTCCAGGCCCAGCCTCTCGTCGAGTCCCTGACCACGGTTCGCGACGTGTTCGCGGGGACGATGAACGGGACGATGGCCCTCTCGACTCACGGCCTGGCGTGGGACGCGATCTCGAAAACTGCTCGCGGCGAAGGCCGGCTGTCCGTGGCCGATGCGGATCTGCGGACGGTCCAGCTCATGCCCGAGGTCGCACGCTCGCTCACGGCCGTCGGAAAGGTCGCCGGCTTCCAGGTGCCCGCGAGCCTCGAGTCGACGAAGTTCTCGACCATGGAGACCTCGCTCAAGCTCGCGGACGGCCGGCTCGCGACACCCGACCTGTCGCTCTCGGGCCGCGACGTCTCGGCGACGGCGGACGGCTCGATCGGTCTCGACAAGACGCTCTCGTACCAAGGCCGCGTGATCCTCGGCCCGTCCGTGGTCAAGAGCCTCGGCGGCGCGGGCCGCTACATCGCGGATTCGCAAGGCCGCCTCGCGCTCCCGTTCAAAGTCTCCGGGCTCGTCACGGCGCCGAAGGTCACGATCGACGAGTCGATCCTCCTCGACCTCGGCCGCCGGGTCCTCGCCCGTCAGGCCGGAGAGAAGCTCGGCGGTACCGCGGGGAAAGTCCTGGGCGACGTCCTCGGCAGCGGCGACGGGAAGAAGACCAGCCCGGCGGACCTGCTGCAGCAGTTTCTGCGGGCGCCGGCGCCTACACCGACGCCGAAGTAGCCGCGACGTCCCAGCTCGTCATCCCGAGCGTAGCGAGGGATCCCTTTCGAGTCATCCTGCGGCTACGAAAGGGATCCCTCGTCGCTTGGCGCTCCTCGGATGACAAGGCTCGGGCTCACGCCCTCGGGATGACCGCGCCGCAACGCCGCGCGGTCACCTCCAGGGCTCGTCGAGCGACGGGCCGTAGATCGACGGGACCTTGCCGCCGGCCATGCGCAGGTAGACCGAGAACTGACCGCGGTGGTGGATCTGGTCGTAGAGAAAGAACCAGAGGACCTTGATCAGGGGGACTTCACCGATCGTCCCCGGGCCGGTCGGGAACTGCAGCGTCCGATAGAGCTCGTCGTCGCGAAGCTGGCGGATGAGTCCGGCGACATGAGCGTGCCCACCCTCGAAGGCCGAAAGGACCGCGTCGAACGAGTCGGGCACCTTCGGCATCGCCGGCGGCCGGGACCAGTCGAAGCCGGTCGTCAACGCCTTTTCCACCGAGCCTTGCTCCGTCACGAACGTCCAGATCAGCTCGCGCGCCGTCCGAGCTTTCGGGTGCGGGCGAAGCTCCGCCTGGTCTTTCGGGTAGGCCCGCAGTACGCGCATGGTCCTCGCGTGTTCCTCCCCGTACGCTTCCAGGAAGAGCTCCCTGAGGCTGATCTGGGCGCGAGGCGGTGCGGTTGGAATGCTGGACATCGGAGCCTCCTTGATGGCGACTTCTGGACTCTATCGCGGTCAACGTGTCGCGCCGCGACGACAGTTGCGACGGCCACGCCGCGAGGTCCCGGAAGGCAAACGGTTGGCGCTCTTCAAGTTGCGGCAGCGCCCTGTCAGGGCGATTTCGGCACGATCGTTGCGCTTTGTCGCACGCGGAGGCTGTCATGGGAAAGAAGACCAAGTCGTTTCTGTCGGCCGTCGCTCTCGCCTTCGCCGTCCTCTTCTTCGGGCCGGCAACGTCGCAGGCGTACGCGGACCATCGTGGTCCCAACCCGAGGTACCAGAGGCGCCATCGTCCCTACTACAACTACAACTACGCCCGCCCTTACTCCGGACACGGATACGGGTACACCCGGCCGTATAACGGCCGGTCGTATTACCGACACTACCGGCCCTACCGCCTAGTGCGCGTCTTCGTCTACGACCCGTTCCCGCGTTGGGTGTACCGCCGGGTCTACTACGCGCCGCCGGCCTACTTCAACTACGACTACGCCCCGCAGGTCGGCTCTTACCGCAGCCCGTACTGACAGGGCGGCCCCAGGGCTGACGTAGCGGCGGGTTCCCGCCGTCCGGGAGGACCGGCTGCCGCTAGCCATTAGCCATATCCTTGGGCATGCGCACCGCCCTGCCGACCTGGATCACGGCGGCGGTCATCGGTGCGGCGTTCCTCGCCTTTCTCCTGACGGAGACGCTCCGGCCGCTGCGCCGGGCACGCGAATCGAAGCTTCGGCGCGTGGGGCGCAACCTCGCAGCCGCCGGGCTCTCCGCCGCGGCGGTGGAGCTGCTCCGGATCCCGATCCTCCTCCCTGTATCGAGCTGGGTGATGGAGCAACGCATCGGCCTGCTCCACTGGCTCCCGGTCACCGGATTCCTGCGCATCGCGGTGGCGGTGGTCCTCCTCGATTACACCCTCTGGTTCTGGCACTGGGCGAACCACCGCGTCGGCGTCCTCTGGCGCTTCCACTCGGTTCACCACGTGGACCGCGACATGGACGCATCGACCGGTCTGCGCTTCCACTTCGGCGAGCTCGGCCTCTCGGTCCTCTACCGCGCTCTCCAGATCGTCGCGATCGGGGCCGATCCGCTGGCTGTCACCGTCTGGCAGTCGCTTCTCTTCGTCTCGATCCTGTTCCATCACTCCAACACGCGGCTCCCGCTGGCTCTCGAGGGCATCCTCGTGCGCGTTGTCGTGACGCCGCGGATGCACGGCATCCACCACTCCGACTACCGCAACGAGACCAACACGAACTGGTCGAGCCTGCTCTCCGCATGGGACTATCTGCACGGCACGATCCTCCTGAACGTGCCGCAGGACGCGGTCACCATCGGAGTGCCGGCCTTCGACGACCCCCGCAAGGTCACGCTCGGCAAGATCCTGGCGCTCCCCTTCCTGCCGAGAAGCGACGACTGGGCGCGCCCCGACGGTCGGCCGCCCGACCGCCCACACGCGGACGAGCGCCGCCCGACGCTGGTCGCTTGACCGTGCCCGCGAACGATATCTACAACGTCGTCGTCATCGGCGGAGGCACCGCCGGCCTCGTGACGGCTGCGGGAACCGCGGGCCTCGGCGGCCGCGTCGCGCTCGTCGAGCGGGACAAGCTGGGCGGCGAGTGCCTGAACACGGGATGCGTGCCGTCGAAGGCGTTGATCTCCTCGGCGCGGTTGATCGACCAGATCCGGCACGCGGAGGAGTGGGGCCTGGAAAAGCAGACGCCCGCCTTCGACTTCGACGGCGTCTTCCGTCGCATGCGCACGCGGCGCGGGAAGCTCGCCGTCCACGACTCGCAGGAGCGCTTCGAGAGCCTCGGCGTCGAGGTCGTGCGCGGCCAGGCGAAGTTCGTCTCGCCGCACGAGGTCCGCGTCGGCGACGCGACGCTCAAGGCGAAGAACTTCGTGATCGCGACCGGCAGCCGGCCGGCCGTCCCGCCGACCGAAGGGCTGGACGCCGTTCGCTACTACACCAACGAGACCATCTTCGACGAGCTCGAACGCAGGCCGGATCGCCTCGTGGTCGTGGGGGGCGGCCCGATCGGCTGCGAGCTCGGCCAGGTCTTCGCCCGCCTGGACGTCGCGGTCACGATCGTGCAGCGGGCACCGCGGCTGTTGCCGAAGGAGGACGCGGACGCCGGGGGCCTCCTGCGCCGCCGGCTCGAGTCCGAGGGAGTCACCGTCCTGAGGGGCAGCGAGGTGAAGAAAGCGGAGAAAGACGGAGGCGCGATCCGACTCTGGATCGAAGGCGAAGCCGCCTCCGACCGCCCGATCGCCTGCGACGCCATTCTCGTCGCCGCGGGGAAAGTCCCCAACGTCGAGGGCCTGGACCTCGAGGCCGCGGGCGTGGCGTACACGAAGAAGGGCGTCACGACCAACGCCCACCTTCAGACCTCCCAGCCTCACATCTACGCCGCCGGCGACGTCGTCGGCTCCCACTACTTCACGCACGTCGCCGATCACCACGCCCGCGTCGTCGTCCGCAACATCCTCCTGCCGTATTTCAAGGCGAGCGTCGAACACAGAGTCATCCCGTGGTGCACCTTCACGTCGCCCGAGGTGGCTCGCGTGGGATTGAGCGAGGACGAGGCGAGGAAGCAGGGCATCGCCTACGAGCTCTTCAGGCAGCCGATCGAGGCGGTCGACCGCGCCGTCCTCGAGAGCGAGGAGCTCGGGTTCGCCAAGGTCCTGACCGCCCCCGGAAAGGACCGCATTCTGGGCGTCACGCTGGTCTGCGAGCACGCCGGGGACCTCCTAGCCGAGTTCGTCGCGGCGATGAAGAACGGGATCGGCCTCTCCGGGATCGGAAACGCCATCCACCCCTATCCGACCTTCGCCGAGATCGCCCGCAAGCTCGCCGACCAGCGGCAGAAGGCCCGCCTGACGCCCTTCGTGAAGGGCGTTCTGGCGCAGCTCTATCGCTGGAGACGGCGGTGACCGCGGCGCGCTGGAAGTGGATCGCCCTTGGCGCTCTCGTCGTGGGCCTCTTCGCGGCCTGGAGAGTCTTGCCGCTGGGGCAGTGGCTGAAGGACTTTCAAGCGTGGATCGAGGGGCTCGGCCCGCTGGGAGGCGTCCTCTTCGGCCTCGCCTACGTCGTCGGCGCGTTGCTCTTCGTCCCGGGCGCCGTCCTGACCATCGGCGCCGGATACCTCTTCGGCCTGGGCTGGGGCGTCGTCGTCGTCTCGCTCGCCTCGACCGCCGCCGCGGCCCTCGCGTTCCTGATCGCGCGCCACCTCGCGCGCGAGCGCGTCGAGACGCTGGCCCGCAAGAACCCGAAGTTCGCCGCGCTGGACCGGGCGATCGGCAAGAACGATTGGAAGGTCATCTTTCTCCTTCGCCTTTCGCCGCTCATTCCCTTCAGCATCTCGAACTATCTCTATGGGTTGACGTCCGTGCGGTTCGCTCCCTACGTCCTTGCGAGCTGGATCGGCATGCTGCCGGGGACTTTCCTCTACGTCTACCTCGGCGCCGCCGGAAAGAGCCTGGGCGAAAAGCAGGAGAAGAGCCCCTGGGAATGGGCGCTCCTCGGAGCCGGACTGCTCGCCACGATCGCCGTGACCGTGATTCTCACGAGAGTGGCGAAGAAGGAGCTCGGGAAGACCTCCTCGTGAGCGCTGCAACGCTTCTGTCTCGTCCTTTGTCATCCCGAGGAGCGCAGCGACGAGGGATCCCTTTGGAAGCCGCCCTATGACTCGAAAGGGATCCCTCGCTGCGCTCGGGATGACAGCGTCGCCGCGCTCGGATCAAAACCTCACGCTTCTGCAGGCGTAGATAGGGGCATGAGGATCCCAGCCCGACTCGCGGCCGGCGCGGTCTTCGCAATCGCGGCAGCGCTCTGGGCCCGCCCTCTCGAGACGAAGGTCACGAAGGACCGGCTCGCCGCGTCCCTCGACCCTCTCATTCCCAAGCTCATGAAGGACGGGGACGTGCCCGGACTCTCGCTCGCCGTCGTCAAGGACGGGAGGATTCTCTGGCAGCACGCGTACGGGGTCAAAGACGCGAGCACGGGAGCTCCCGTCGACGACGACACCGTTTTCGAAGCCGCATCGCTCTCGAAACCCGTCTTCGCTTACGCCGTCTTGAAGCTCGTCGACCAGGGCGTGCTCGATCTCGACACTCCCGTCGTGAAGTACCTGCCGGGGGACTACGCCGACGACCCGCGGCTTCGCCTCATCACCGTCCGCAACGTCCTGTCGCACACCACGGGCTTTCCGAACTGGCGGCAAGGCCGCGAGCTCAACATCCTCTTCCCGCCGGGGGAACGCTTCAGCTATTCGGGCGAGGGCTTCCTCTATCTCCAGAAGGCCGTCGAGCGCGTGACCGGCGAGACGCTCGACCGGGTGATGAAGCGCCTCGTTTTCGAGCCTCTGCGCATGACGTCGTCGAGCTATTCCTGGCAGGAGCGCTACGAGGCGCGCAAAGCTCGCGGCCACGACGAGATCGGGACGCCGCTCCGGATGCAGCGTCCTCCGGAGGCGGGTTCGGCTGGGTCGCTCCACACGACCACCGGCGACTACGCGCGCTTCTTGATCGCCGTTCTCGACGGAACCGGCCTTCAGAAGAAAACCTGGACCGAGACGCTCCGCCCCCAGATCCACGTCGACGAGGGCTGCCAGAACTGCGTCGCAAAGAAACCGACGGGACGGCTCTCGAAGGAGATCGCGTGGGGGCTGGGCTGGGGCCTTCAGGAGACCGAAGACGGCACGGCGATATGGCATTGGGGAGACAACAGCAGCGGCTTCCACTGCTACGTCGTCGGCTACCCGCGCGAACGGCAGGGCGTCGTCATCTTCACCAACGGCCTCGGCGGCCACGGCATCATCCCCGAGATCGTCGAAGCCTCGATCGGCGGACGCCAGCCGGCGATCGCCTGGATCGACTACGAGCGCCACGACTCGCCGGCGAAGACCCTCTTCCGGGACATCCTCGCGCGCGGCGCACCGGCGATTCAGACCAGGGGCCTCACAGAACAGCAGGTCAACCGCGTCGGCTACTGGCTGATCGCCCGCAAGCGTCTCCCCGAGGCGATCGCGGTCTTCGAGAGCAACGTCGCCAACTTCCCCGATTCGTGGAACGTCTACGACAGCCTCGGCGAGGCCTACGCCGAAGACGGACAGCGCGACAAGGCCATCGCCAGCTACGAGAAGTCGATCGCGCTCAATCCCGAGAACACCAACGGCGTCGAGGCGCTGAAGAAGCTCAAGAAGCCGGGATAGACGGATCCCGGACTCGACAAGCCCGATTCGTCTTATGTCATCCCGAGGAGCGCAGCGACGAGGGATCCCTTTCTGAGCCGTACTGTGGCGTCAAAGGGATCCCTCGCTGCTCTCGGGATGACAAAACCGTGAGTCGTTGTCCCGACCAGCGGCGCGAGACCGGGATCCCTCGACAAGCGACCTTCGTGACATAGTCCGGCGGGATGGCAACGGCGTCGTCAGGTCCGTGCGACGAAGCGGTCATCCGTCAAACGCAGGAGCAGCCGTGCGGCCGGGCCACCCAACGCTGGGTCCTCGCCGCCACGATCCTCGGCTCGAGCATGGCGTTCATCGACCAGACGGTCGTCAACGTCGCGCTGCCGGTTCTCCAGGAAAGCCTGGGAGCCTCGGTCTCGAGCGCGCAGTGGATCATCGAGGCCTACTCGCTCTTTCTCTCTTCCCTCGTCCTCGTCGGCGGCTCGCTTGGGGATCGCATCGGCCGGCGGCGGATTTTTTCGATCGGCACTTTCGTGTTCACCGCAGCTTCGCTGGCCTGCGGGCTGGCCCCGGACGTTCGCTCGATCATCGCGGCGCGCGCGGTCCAGGGAATGGGCGCGGCCTTGCT
>JBASRI010000399.1:0-5994 GCA_049273755.1 Thermoanaerobaculia bacterium | reverse complement strand
GTCGAACGCCGCCCGGACGCCCGCCGCGTCGGCCACGTCGGCCGCGATCTGCCGGGCCGCGGCCGCGTTCATCGAGCCCGCTCTCGGAAACAAGGCATCCTCGTACTTCGCGTAGAGCTCGGGCGAGACGTTGGACAGCGCCGCCGCGCTCACCGCCGCCGCGAACGCCCAGTCATGGACCTTGACGAGCGGCAGGAAGCGGATCTCCAGCGCGCCACCGCGGCCCCAGACGAAGTCGCGCACCTGTGGCGTGCGCTGCCGGCACTTCTCGCATTGGAAGTCGATGAACGCCGTCACGAAGAAACGGCCCTTCGGCGGCCGCACGCCCCGCGACTCCGAGAGCACACGCTCGCGGAAGACCGTCGGATCGACGTCGAGGGGGCGAAACTCCCCGAGCAGGAGCGAGGCGCCGTCCTGCGACACGAACCCGGCCACCTTCGCCACCGCGTCGGGCGCCTGCTGAAGAGAGACGCGGATCGGCTGGAGCGGTCCCCGCGAGCCGGGCTCGAGCTGCAGCGAGGCCGGCACGCCGTAAGCCTCGGTCAGCGCTCCTTCGATGACCCGCCCGTCGGCCACCGGGGAGAACGGCCTCCCGCGGCGCGAGCTGTCGTGGAGCACCTCGCCGACGAAGATTTCGTTCTTCGCGACGTCCACGAGCGTGACGGACATCTCGTTGCGGTTCTTGATGTCACATTGCCGCTCCACGCCGTAGGCCTCGTAGCCGGGAAGCGAGATCTCGCTCACGGGCGAGACGCTGACCTGCGTCCCCGGGCAGACCGAGTACCAGGCCCCGAAGTATTTGGACACCTTCTCCCGGAAGTCCTGCCCGCCCTGCGCGAGAGCGGCGGCCGAAAGCCCCAGAAGCGTCGAAACGAGGGTCCTTCGCATTCGGGCAACCTTAACACGGGCAGGGGGTTAGGGAATTTCCGGGAACTAGACGAGGGTCAGGGTCAGCCGCATCTTCCGGAAGTCGATTCGCACATGGAAGTTCTTCAGGAAGGAGTTGCCGAGGACACCGTCCTCGAGGACGCCCTCGTCCTCCTTGACGACGAGGTTTCGAAAGCGAACGGCGAAGCCCGCGATGCCGATCGTCACGGCGTCCACGCGCGACCATGCGGCTTCGGACCTGCCGAGCCCGTAGAGCTTTTTCGGATAGAACTTGTTGGAGACGGGAACCCCGGCCCGCCGCACGCCGCCGGAAGTCAGCATCGTCGGCTCGCTGCCGGTGTCGAGCAGCAGCCCGTGCCATCCGCTGCGGTTCACCGACGCCCGGGCGAAGATGCGGCCCCGCAGGACGAAGAGGTTCTGCTCGGGGTCTCGCTTGGCTCCCCGAAAATCCGTGCGCGTCAGCTCGATCGAGCGGCGGTGGTAGTCGAGCGCCACGGTGAACTGCTTGATCAGGTGCAGCCCGAGGACCATGGGGACCGGAAACTCGCCGCGCGAGGTCTCGAAGAGAAGCGCGTCGTCGGGCATCAGCATCACCGGCACGTTGCGCACCGAGAACCCGCAGAACTCGAGCCGGTCGGCGATGCCGAAGGTCAGGGGGAACTCGCGCGTGTGCAGGCCCCGTCCGAACGCTTTCGAGTCCGGGATCTCCCGCACGCCCATCTGGCGCGCGAACGACTCCGTCAGGATGGTGTACGCGGCGCCGGTGTCGAGGATCGCCGCAGAGTCCGAGCCGTTGATCTTGACCGGGAGCCGGATCAGGTCGAAGCCGGACATGGAGAACTCCGCGTCGTGCTTCTCGCCGGGCGCCGGGCCGGCATAGAGCTCGGCGTCCTGGATCGCCTCCAGGAACCGGAGGAACCCCGGAAGCAGGCCGTAGCCGTCCCGCCGCGCGGCCTCCGCGTATTCCAGCGCGAGCGCCGGCTCGTCCCAGAAGATGAACCCCTGCGCCATGGCCCACTCCATCTCGGCGCGGCGGACCGGCCGGGCCTCGGCGGCGATCGCCCGGGACAGGGGCGCCAGCGCGTCATCGAGGTCCCCGCGCGCCAGCAGCGCCCGACCGTAGAGCGCCAGGGCTTGCGGGTTCGACTCGAGCTGCTCCGGCGGCATGTCGCGGAAGTGCCGCTCGACCTCGAGGTAGGCGCCTCGGGCCAGAAGCTCTTCGGCGTTGAACGGGCCGGGGCGCGGAGCCGTGATCACGGCCTCGGCGGGCTGGACCTCGACCCGAAGCTCGGGCGCTACGCAGAAGGACGAGACGGACGAGACGATCGCCGCAGCGGCGGCCGCCGCGAGGCGCTCGGCGCGCAGCGCCCCGCGATGACTTCCCAACCGCTAGTGCGACGTCGTGCGGGAGAACGACCCCGCGCGCACGTTCACCCGCGCGGTCTCGAGGGTCGTCAGGGTTCGGGCCTCCCGCTGGAGAACGTTTCGCCCGTAGCCCTGCCGCGTGATGAATTCGACGTCCAGCAGCTGGAAGGAGATCCCGGACGGCAGCAGCTCGCGCCGGTAGTGCCAGACCTCGCGGTAGTTGCCGTCGGAGTTCGGAAGCTTGTTGTTCGGCCCCGTCATGTGGTCGTACTTGATGTTGGCCGCCGACGAGGAGCCGATGCCCTTCAGCGCGCTGTTGATCTGCGAGTCCGTGTAGATCGACATCCCCGACGGGTCGTCCCGATCGTCGCCGGTCGCGAGGGGCTTGCGCCCGACCCACGTCGGCGGCCCAAGCAGGACGAAGACCATCCCGCGATCCGTCAGGCTTCCGCGCGTCTCCTCCTGTGCGAAGCGGGAGTCGGCGAAGGCCACGCGCCGCTCGAATTCCTCGCGCGCCTCGTTCTCCTCGGTCTCGACCTTGGGGTCGCGCACTTTCCAGAACGCCGTGATGAACTCGGAGCGCGCGACGGGATCCGCGAGGTGGGTGTAGTCGCGCTTCTGCTCGCTCGTCAGGAGGTAGCCGACGGGACCGTCGGCCCAGTCCTCGCCGGCCTCCTCCGCGCTCGATGCGACGGTGGGCCGGAACGCGCCGTACGAGGCCGCGAGCGAGCCCGCCTGGGCCGGCTTCTGCGCGGCTGCGTGGCTCTCCTTGCGCGCCTGATCGAAGGCGGCGATCACTTTCGGAGGATAGGCGGAAGGATCGAGCGAGGCGTTGGGCTGGTAGGTCAGGAACGCGTCGAGGTACGGCCGCGCATCCTCGGAGCGCCCGAGCGCGGCGAGACTGGCGCCGCGATAGAAGGCGAGGCTCGGAGCCAGCTGCGCCCGGTACGCCTCGTTGCCGGGCTTCTCGCTCTCGGCCGCGAGCCGATCGAGCATGGCGAGAGATTCCGTATAGGCGCCCATGCGGAACTGCTCCTTGGCTTTCAGGAACAGCGGCACACAGTCGGAGACGGCGAACGCGAGGGAGGAAGCCAGGAGGAGCGAGAAGGCCAGGACGGGGCGGCGCATGGGAAACCTCCGGGTCGAATCGATCATACGTCTTGATACGCGTTCCGGAGCAAAGAGTTAGCACCCGGAAGCCGCTTCAAATTTCCGGTTCGAAAACCAAAAAAAGGGGCGGCCGAAGCCGCCCCCGAGGAAACCAAAGACGAGGGTTAGAACGTGACCTTGAGCGCGACCCTCAGGAGCCGGGGGTTGTTGCGCGTGAACGCCTTGAGGAAGTCCGGGTTGTCCGAGCACGGGGTCGACGACTGGCAGATCGGTCCGCCTTCGCCGATGTGGTCGCCGGGCTTCACGCCCGCCTGTCCGTAGAACGGACTGGAGGGATCCGTCACGAAGTTGCCGGCCGTGTTGAAGTTTGTGTCGTACCCCGTGACCGTCTGCCGATTCAGGGCGTTGAGCAGGTACACCTGCGGCGTGATCGTCACCGGTCCGACGTTGAGGTTGTAGCCCAGGGAGAGATTGAGGTCGTAGTCGGTCGGTGTCCGGCCGAAGGTTCCCCGCTGCTCGAGGTAGAGCAGGTCCGGGTAGAAATTGTTGAAGAAACCGAGGCGGGTCATGGGCAGGCCGCTGCGGACGTAGAACTGGGCACCGGCCGAGACGCCGATCGGAGAGTTGTACACGGCATCCAGGCGGGCCTGGACGGGGCGGTCGAGCTCGAGCTTGCCGTAGCCGTTGTTCGTGAACTGGTAGTAGTCGTAGTCGGCGTTGATTCCGGGGTCCGTCTGGCCCGAGGCCTCCCGGATGGCGCCGGAGTAGTTGCCGCGCAGCGACGAGTACAGGAACGAGGCCTGTGCCCAGAGGGTGTTGGAGAACTGCTTGCGGGCCACGAGCTCGATGCCCCGGAAGATGCGCTTGGCATCGCCGACCGGGACGCCCGTCGAGGAGCACGTACCCGCGGTCGGGTCGGTCGGATTGGCCGAGCCGTTGCAGGTCGGGAAGAAACCCGACGCCCCCTGGCCGGCGCCGCCCGGATTGAACAACGCGCAGGAAGACGGAGCGACCGTCGAGTCCAGGTCGCAGCGGTCCTCGATCGTGCGGCCCAGAGTGCGGTAGGTGCCCTTCACGCCGACAGAAAGGCTCGGGTCGATCGCCTTCTCGACGCCGACCGTCAGCTCGTCCTGGTACGCCGCCTTGATGCGCGGAGTCCCATTGAGCACGCCGTTTGTCCAGCCATCCACCGGCTCGCCCGATGCGCTTCCGCCCTGGAAGTTGAGGTTGCGCGGAGCGTTGGGGCTCTGATCGAAGGAGGTGGGGCTGTAATTGAACGCCTGGACGGCCGAGTTGGCCGTGAAGACGCGGACGTTCAGGTCCGTCGGGAGCGAGTAGTAGAAGCGGCCCGCCGAAGCGTACAGCTTCGAGGTACCGTCGCCGATGAAGTCCCACGTGAAGCCGACCCGGGGCGCCCACTCGTTGGTGAGCGAGAAGGCCTGGAATTCGCCGATCGTCGGATCGGGAGAGAACCCGTAGAACTTCTCGGTGTCGTAGCGGACGCCGGCGTTGATCGTCAACGTCGGGATGACCCTCCACTGGTCCTGGAAGAACGCGCTGTAGCGCTTGGTCGGCGTGTTGAACGCCGAGGCCGGAATGATGTTGAAGCTTGCGGCCGTGCCGTCCGCCAGCAGATCGTGCTGGTAGAAGACCTGCTGCGCGTGGCCGTCGGCGTTCGTGTAGAACGGCGCGAGCGCCAGGTCGCAGAAGCTGGTGTCGCCCGGGTTCTGGACCGCGTTCAGGCAGGGGCGGATGCGCAGACGCTGTCCGCCGGTGAAGTACGTCGTCCCGAACGTGGCGTCCTTCTGGTAGTCGCCGCCGATCTTGAGCTCGTGGTTCTGGACGTAAGCCGTGAACGAAGCGCCGAAGCTCTCGCGCTTGGAGGAGTTGTTGACCGTGGGGCCGAAGACGTTGCCGAAGCCTCCGAGCGACGTGAAGTTGGTTCCCGTTCCGGTCGGGTCCGTCGTGTAGTCCCGGATCGCCGGCACGTCGATGCCGAAGGGCTTCGTCGCGAAGCGGTCCTTGTGCTGGGCGTACTGGAACGTGAAGATGCCGAAGGAGCCGAAGAGCTGGTTGAGCCGCGCGCCGTAGTCCGGTCCGCCCGTGTCCCGGCGGCCGTTGTACGAGAACGGAGAAAATCCGTTGGGCGCCGGCAGCGGGAGGGCGCCGAGCTGGGTCTGGGAGTCGGAGAAGACGCTGCCCACGATCGACGTGCCCTGGAGGGGATTGAGCGTCATCTTTCCCGAGTACTTATTCTGGGAATAGCGGATCGGGAAGTCTTCGCCCATCCGCGGGCCGGCCACGGGCTGCAGATTCTGGTTGATCGTCACGCGGTCGTAGGCGCCGAAGAACCAGACCTTGTCCTTCAGCAGAAAGCCCCCGAGGTCCGCGCCGTATTCCTGGCGCACGTCTTTGTCGAGGAAGAAGTTGGGTCCGCCGCCCGCCGGGACCTGCGCCGCGTCGCCGGTCTCCGAGAAGGCAGGCGTCTGGGGGATCTCGACGTTGGCGCGCATGCCGGTGTCGTTGTAGTAGCCGAAGATTCCGCCGTGGAACTCGTTGCCGCCCGACTTGGTGATGACGTTGACCACGCCGCCCGTGTTGCGGCCGTACTCGGCCTGGTAGCCGCCCGTC
>JBASRI010000228.1:0-15156 GCA_049273755.1 Thermoanaerobaculia bacterium | reverse complement strand
CGCCCAGGATGTCCATGCCCGGAAAGAGGCGATCGAGGTGCGCCTCCACAAGCTTTTCGAGCAGCACGAACTCCTGGGTCTTTCCCGGCGCTCCCGGCACCGGGACGAAGCGCGACAGCGACGCCGGCACCTTCACGCGGGCGAAAGCCGCGCGCTTCTCCTTCTTCTCCGAGAGCTCGACGGCCAGCGAGAGCGAGAGGTTCGACACGAACGGGAAGGGATGGGCCGGATCGAAGGCCAGAGGCGTGAGCACCGGAAAGACGACGTTCTCAAAGTACGTTCCGAGCTCCTTTTGGCGCTCCGGCTCGATCTGCTCCCACTCCAGGATTCGGACGCCCGCCTCCGCGAGCCGCGGCTGCAGGTCCTCGCGCAGCGTCCGCATCGCCAGGGCCGCGTCCCGCTCGACAATCTCGCGGATCAGGTTCAGCTGCTCGTTGGCCGAAAGGCCGTCGGCGGAGACCTCGGTCACCGACGCTTCCAGCTGCTCGTGCAGGCCCGAAACGCGAATCATGAAGAACTCGTCGAGATTGGAATGGAAAATCGCCAGGAACTTGATCCGCTCCAGTAGGGGCCAGCCCGGATCGAGAGCCTCCTCGAGGACGCGCCGGTTGAAGGCGAGCCAGGAAATCTCCCGATTGAAATAGAGCGAATGGTCCTCGAGACGGTCGTCGGGACCGGGGGACCCACCTATGAAGTGAACTTCGCTCATCGACCGATCGGCAAGAGTCGGGAGGGTACCACCCTGAGCCGCGGCGGGTGTAAAGACCACGGAAATCCGATCCGGGGGCGCCCTTTCCGGGTCCCGGGCGAGCCCGGCCGCGCGTCCGAGGAAAGCCGCCGCACGGTCTTGCCGCCGCTGGACGACAGGAACGAGGCGGCCCCTCGGCAACGTATTGGTCTTGCGTGGCTTCCGGCCGTTCACCTGCCCTTCGAGCGGCGCTACCGGACCCCCCGGGTCACGCTCGTGGGGAGCCGACGCTATCGCGCCCCGGCATGTCCCGCGGGCGTCTTGCCCGGCGGATACACGGGGACGGCGTCCTCGAGCGTGAGCACGACGACCTGCTCGCCCAGCGTTCGGTTGCCCAGGCGCAACGTTCCTTCGATCGTCGGCCGCGCGGGCACCGGTGGCAGCGCAATTCCCGTGTGCCAGAGAACGCCCACGGCGTCGAAGGGCACGTCGGTCTCATCCACCGCGTGCGGATCGGAGAAGGGGCTCTTCGTCAGCAGAAGGCCGCCGGGCACCGTCGGGTGGGCAACGGAGTAGCCGCGCAGCCGAACGCGCTTTCCCTCGAGCGCGCGCAGGCGAGACGAGAAAACGACGCCCTCCGTCGACACGGACTCGAAGAAGTCCGGCCAGTCGATCGCCGGACTTGCCGGAGCCGCGGAGGACGGGCGACGCCCCGCGGCGCCGCCCGGTTCGAGGATCAACAGGATCGAGAGAATGAGAGTCACCATCCGGATCAGAACTGCGTTGGAATGGGATAGGTCCCCAGCATCGAGTTGACGATCGAGAAGAACGCCTCGGTGTTGTCCGTGACGCGCGCAAACTGCGAGGCGCCCGGGCCGTAAGCCGAGATCGGAATGTCCACTGGCGTGTGAACCGCCTGGGTCTCGACGTCGCCGCCCGCCGAGCCGTTCTCGATGACACCGGAAACCAGGATCCCGGTGGCCGCCTTCGGGTCGTTCGGGTTGGCGATCGCCACGCCGTCCTTGGTGACCCCCGGGTCCTTCGGCCTCGCATTGGGCTGCCAGTCCTCGTAGTGATCGCTCGAAGCTCCGAAGTTGACGATGAGCTTGTGGGGAGGGGCCGGATTGTCGGGGTAGCCGTCGCCGTTCGCGTCCACGTAGTCGGTGAAGTTGAAGACGGTCGAGTCGTTGCGCGGCGCGCCGTAGTTGTAGGTCTTGACATAGTCCCGCGTGCCCTTTTTCTCGGGCCGCGCCACGCCCGGGATGCTCATTCCCGAGCACTCGTGGTCGGCGGACACGATCACGAGCGTGTCGTTGTCCGGATCGTTGTCGGTGTTGGTCGCGATGGCGAAGTCGAGCGCCACCTGGACGGCCTGGTCGAACTGGATGACGTCGTAGATCGAGCGCTCGGCGTCCATGCGGTGCGCCTGCTTGTCGATGTGCGCTCCCTCGACCATGAGAAAGAATCCGTTGGGATATTGCCGAAGAACCTCGATCGCCTTGGCGGCCATGTCCTTCAGGAAGGGCTGGTCGGGGAAGGCGGCGGTCACGCTGGGGTCGCCGAGCCCCAGCTTGTCGTAGGCGACGTTCATGTTGTCCAGATTGAAGAGGCCCAAGAGCTTCGCATCGGCGCCGGCCGTGTACGCGTTGAGCTCGGTGGCGGTCTGGACGTACGCGAAACCCGCGGACTGGAAGTCGGCGATGACGTTGCGCTCGTCGGTGCGGCGGGAGCCCGTCTGGCTCTTCGGGATGAAGTGGTAAGAGCCTCCTCCCAGGAGCACCTTGAGGCTCGTGTCCCCGGCCTCGTCGATGTACTGAGAGGCGATCAGCGTTCCGTTGCCCCGGTTCTGGGTGTGCGCCAGAAACGCCGCAGGCGTCGCGTCCGTGATGAAGGCGTCGGAGACGATGCCGGTGACCTTGCCGAAGTTCCGGGTCAGCCACTCCGAGAGATTCTCGATGCGGGGATTGTCGTCGTCGGCGGCCGTGTTGTCCGGGAAGACGCCCTCCATGCCGTTGTTGGTCTTGTTGCCGGTCGAGTAGTTGTGGGCGCCCGGGGCCGAATCCGTGATGAGGGAATTGAGCGATGAGGTCATCAAGAATCCGTTGAACGGAAGGCGGTCCATCGCCATCGTGCCGTTGGCCTTGCCGCGGGTATAGCCCTTCGAGAGGATGCGCCCGGCGGTCCGGTGCGCGATGCCCATGCCGTCGCCGATCAGAAGAATGACGTTCTTTGCTCTCCGTTGCCCGGCCTCGGCACGCTTGTGGAACGCCGGCGAAATCGCTCCGAGGTGGAGCTCCGAATCGCCCCCGGAGGGGTTGACGGCCGCCCGCAGGGCGAGGTCGTCCAGAGACCAGGCCGCGGGCGCCTCCGTGTGCACCGCCCCGAGCTCGGTCGGCCAGTCTCGGACGGTCAGCGTGTTCGAGCCGTAGCCGTAGAGCGGCGTTCCGGAGAGCGTTCCCGTCGCGCTGGCCGCGAGGTTCCGGAGGCCGACGATGCCCAGCTGAGCGCTTCGATAGGTCCAGTTGCGGACGTTGGGAGACGGCGTGTCGACCACGCCCTGCGCGGTGATGTCCTTGCCGTCGATCTTGACCGTCAGGCTGTCGATCACGGCCGCGGAATCCGACGCCGTCGCTTCGACGCGAACGTCGAACTTCTGAAGACGCAGAAACTGAGCCTGGTGCGGCGGGATGACGCGAACCGTGATTCCGCTCTGCGCGGCGAGCGGCGACACGGCGGCGAGAGCGGCTGCGACGAAAGCGGCGAGGCACACGAACCGAAGTCGAGGGGGCATCATTTTCTCTCCTCCTGAATGCAAATCGTTATCGTGCCCGTCATTCGTATGCCCCCATCGTTGAGGAGGAACGAAGCCGGCATCAAATGGAGGCGAATTCCGCGTGAGATTTCAGAGCAGGCGCTTGACCACGAAGACCGACGCGTCGTCCGGCAACCGCTCCTGGCAGGCGTGCTCGGCGAGGGCGTCGAAGACGGCCGAGACGAGGTGCGCCGCCGGCGCCTCGCACAGAACCCGGGCAATTCCGGAGAGCCTCTCGATTCCGAACTCCTCCCCGTCCGGGGAGGGGCATTCCGTCACGCCGTCGGTGTAGAGCAGAAGGAGCCCGCCGGGCGGGATCTCGGTGTGGCCCACGCGGTACGAGGAAGCGGGGGAGACGCCCAGGACCCGGCCCGACTCGGGAAGATTCCGGGCCGACTCGGGCGAGAGGACGAGCGGAGGCGGGTGGCCGGCGTTGATGTAGTCGAACGACCCTTCCTCGTCCAGCTCTCCATAGACGAGGGAAATGAAGCGCGAAGAGAGCGTCGAGACACAAAGGATTCGGTTCAGCCGCTCTATCGTCGCGTCGATCTTCAGCTGCCGCGCGGCCCCCATGCGCAACCCCACCACGACGTCTCGCGCTTCGAGCGCGGCCGGCAGGCCGTGCCCCGAGGCGTCGGCAATCATCAGCCCGAGCGCCCCCGGGGCCAGAATCTGTGCGTCGAAGACGTCCCCCCCGACCGCGTCGGCGGACTCGGAGCGGGCCGCGAGCTCGAAGCCGGGCAGATCCGGAAGGGGGTCGGGCAGGAGGCTGCGCTGGATGGCGCGCGCCCGGTCGAGGATGCCGGTCCAGCTCGCTTCGAGGGCTCGCTGCTGGATCGCGAGGCGGGCCGTTTGCAGAAGCAGCGCCTGACCCTCGTCCGGCGCCGCCGACAGGCGGTACGCGGCGAGCCATTCGGCGCGCGCGCCCAGGAGCCAGAAGATGACCGGGAAGGGCTGGGCGGAGTAGGCGACCTGCTGGGACATCAGAGCCTCGCGCTCGAGCGGTGGAAGCTCCTCAAGCCGGGACCGGAGATCCGGATCCGCCCCCGCGAGGGCATTCCACCGCGGCCCTTCCCGGCGGGCCAGGAGACTCGCCTCGATGCGGCACTCTTCGCCGAAGCGTTCGCGGGTCCGCAGGACGGCGGAATGGAAGAAGTCGGCCGCCTCGCCAGCGGACAGGTCCGCGTAGGCCGGCTCGACCAGCCGGTAGAGCCGTTTCGGCTGCTCGGCGGAAGCGGAAGACTCGGTCGCGGGAATCGGAATCGTCATGGCGCCTCCATTGGGACGGAGGAGCGTGTCCGAAGCTGCCGAGGCCGGCTTGAAGTTCCCGTGAGGGATGGACGAAGCGATTTCTTACGTCCTCTTCAGGGGGCGAGCGCGGGCGCTTCATGTGCGCCAGAGACGCTTCCCCCACTGCGTCGCACGACCCTTCCATCCGCCCCGAGCCTCTCGGGGCCTTTTTTTGGACCGAGGATAGAATCCGCGCTCGATGAAGAACATGAGGCTTCCGCTGCTTCTGGCGCTCACGGTCACTGCGTGTGTCTCGCTGACGCCGGGAGGCGCGAAGGTGAAGGTGTACGAGACCGATCAGCCCGCGTCCGACACGTCGGCACGGCTCCCCCAGGGCTGCCGGCTGCTCGCCACCGACGGGCCTCTCGATCAACAGGCGCCGGAGCGTTTGGTCGACGATCCGTACCGTGTCCAGCGCAACGCGACGGCGGGAAAGGGCGGCAACGTACTGCTGTTGCGGTCGCGCGTGCTCAAGAGCCTTCCGAAGACGGAATGCCCGCCGAGCGACCACTCGGTCGATTGCCAGCAGACCCTGGGCACGTGGTACCGCGTGGACTTCGAGTCGTACGCGTGCGACGAGCCGGCGCTGCAGGCGCTGGCCGCTGCCGACGCGGAAACACTCCCTGGCAAAGTCGCCTGGTGGTGGCCGTTCGAATCGAAGAAGACGAAGGCTTCCGCGCCCACCGCGAGTCAGGCGCCGGCTCCCGTTGCCGCGGCGGCCTCTGCGGGGCTCACCGCGGCGGAGTTGAAAGGGAAGATCCTCGAGCTCATGCGCGAGAACGTCAGCTCCGACGTCATCGTCGCGTTCGTCAAGAGCCGCCGCGTCGCTGCGCCGCTCTCGGCCGAGGAGATCATCGAGTGGAAGAAGTCGGGGATCGCGGAGCCGGTGATCGAGGCGGCCGTTTCCCAGGCAACGCGCTAGCCGCAGCCGCCTTCACGCCGAATTTACCTTGACTTCCTCTCGCGTTGACCGCCGGCGCCAAGACTCCCGGCTCAATACAGGAGGAGCAACCGACATGAAGCAGAGGCTTGGCTATTTCCTTGCGGCGCTGGCGGCCGCGATCATGATCACGGGGGCCGAAGCGGCGCGCGCCCAGGTCACGCCGGCGGAGGGCTACACGCCGCCCGACGACACACCGTCGGTCAAGGTGGGCGTCACGCTCTTCACGGACTACACCTATCAGGTCGAGCCCACGACGACAGATTCCGACGGCAACCGGATCCACCCGAACGCCTTCAACGTCACGCGCGCCTACATCAACGTCACGGGCAACATCTCGCACCTGATCTCCTTCCGGATCACTCCCGACGTCGTCCGCGTGGGTGCGGTCAGCGCCGGGGGGACGAACTCGGACGTCCCCGGGCTCACCGGGACGTTGACCTACCGACTCAAGTACGCCTACGGCCAGATCAACTTCGACGACTTCACGACCAAGGGATCATGGTTTCGCCTCGGCATGCAGCCGACCCCCTTCGTCAACTTCGAAGAGGACATGTATCGCTACCGCTTTCAGGGCGCGATCTTCACGGACCGAGAAGGCTTCTTGAGCTCATCGGACCTGGGAGCGTCGGCGCACTGGAACCTCCCGCAGAACTTTGGCGACATCCACGTCGGCGGCTACAACGGCGAGACCTACACGCGTCCCGAGGTCAACGACCAGAAGGCGTTCCAGGTTCGCGCCACGTTGCGCCCGGCGCCGATGGTCCCTGCGGTCAAAGGGCTGCGGCTGACGGCGTTCTACGACGGCGATCATTACGTCAAGGACGCCAAGCGGGAGCGCTTCGTCGGCATGATCTCCTACGAGAGCCCGTACCTGAACCTCGCCGCGCAGTACTTCAAGGGCAAGGACCAGAACGCCTCCGCGTCGAAGCCCGTGATCGAGTCGGAGGGCTATTCGATTTGGGCCACTCCGCGCACGCCCTTCGGCCTCGAGGCCTTGCTTCGTTGGGATCGCCTGGCGCCGAACACGGCTGCCGGTCCCCGCAAGCAGCGCATCATCGCCGGACCCGCGTACTGGTTCCCCGTCCAGAAGGGAGTCGCGGCGGCCGTCCTGCTCGACTTCGAGCAGGTCCGCTACATGGGCGCCCCCGGCCAGAAACCCACGGAGGAGCGCTACGCGATTCACACCCTGTTCAACTTCTAATTAACAGGAGGTTCACGCGCGCTTAACGCGTGAACTTCATCTTGTCGAGCGAGGAGAGACGATGAAAGCGACCCGAATCCTGCTGGCCGCCGCATTCGCCGCAATTGCCGCGCTGCTTGCGGCTCCGGCTGAGGCGCAAAAGATCCAGATCAACGGCGCGGGTGCGACGTTCCCCTACCCGATCTGTTCGAAGTGGTTTTCGGAGTACAACAAGCTCCACCCCGAAGTCGAGATCAACTACCAGTCCATCGGGTCGGGCGGCGGAATTCGTCAGCTCATCAACGAGACGGTGTTCTTCGGAGCCACGGATGGCCCGATGACCGACGAGCAGCTTTTCTCGGCGCCGGGTAAGGTCCTCCACCTGCCGACGGTCCTCGGCGCCGTCGTCCCCATCTACAACATTCCCGGGGTGGACACCCAGCTCAAGTTCACGGGAAAGGTGCTCGGGGACATCATTCTCGGCACCGTCAACAAGTGGAACGATCCCGCGATCGCGGCGCTGAATCCGGGCGTCAAGCTTCCGGCGACCGACATCACCGTCGTTCACCGCTCCGACGGGTCGGGCACGACGTACATTTTCGTGGACTACCTTTCCAAGGTCTCACCCGAGTTCAAGAAGAAGGTCGGCGTGGCGACGTCGGTCAACTGGCCGGTGGGCGTCGGCGGAAAGGGCAACGAGGGCGTTGCGGGCCTGGTCAAGCAGACGCCCGGCTCGATCGGGTACGTGGAGCTGATCTACGCCAAGCAGAACAAGATCGACTACGGGTCGGTCCAGAACCTGGAAGGCGAGTTCGTGACGGCGACCCTGGAGTCGGTGACGGCCGCGGCCGCGGCCGCCGAGAAGAACATGCCCAAGGACTTTCGCGTCTCCATCACGAACGCCCCCGGAAAGGGCGCCTATCCGATCTCTTCGTTTACCTGGATCCTCCTGTACGAGAGCCCGAAGGACAAGCAGCGCGCACGGATCATGGTGGACTTCATGAAGTGGGCGCTGACGGAAGGCCAGAAGTTCGCGCCGGATCTGGGCTACGCCCCGCTGCCGGCTGCCGTCGTCGCGCTCGAGATGGAAGCGCTCAAGAGGATCAAGACATAGACTTCGCGCCAGGAGCCTCCGATGAAGAAGACCCCGTCCTCTCGCCGTAGCGGGGACGACCGCGGCTTCCGCCTGGGGACGGGGTTTTTCGCGCTTCTCGTGGTGCTCCTGGTCTTCGGCATCTTCGTCGAGCTCTTCCGGACCTCGCACCTCTCGATCGAGAAGTTCGGCTTCCGGTTCTGGACGGGGAAGGTGTGGGATCCGGTCGCGGGCGAGTTCGGGGCCCTGCCGTTCATCTGGGGAACGCTCTACTCCTCGGTGCTCGCCATGCTCCTCTCGACGCCGATCGCGCTCGGAATCGCGATCTTCCTGTCGGAGCTCTCACCGCGCCCTCTGCGAACGCCCCTGGCGTTCCTGACCGAGCTGCTCGCAGCCATCCCGTCGATCGTCTACGGCCTGTGGGGCATCTTCGTGCTCGTGCCTCTGGTTCGGAAGCTCGAGGTCCTGACCCCCGACTGGATGAGGAAGATCCCGCTCTTCTCGGGCCCGCCGCTGGGGGTCGGCATGCTTTCGGCCGCGCTGATCCTGGCGGTCATGGTGATTCCGTTCACGTCCTCGGTGGCGCGCGAGGTGCTCAAGGCGGTCCCACCGACGCAGCGCGAGGCGGCCTACGCCCTCGGCGCCACGCGGTGGGAGGCGATTCAGGCGGCGCTGCGCTACGGAAGGACCGGCATCCTGGGTGCCGTCATGTTGGGTTTCGGGCGCGCGATCGGCGAGACGATGGCGGTGACCATGGTCATCGGCAACAACCCGCAGGTCACGTGGTCCCTCTTCGCCCCGCAATACACGATGGCCGCGGTCATCGCCAACGAGTTCACGGAGGCGGCGGATGACCTGTACCTGTCGGCGCTGATCGAAATCGGGCTCGTGCTCTTCGTGATCACGGTCGTCATCAATGCGCTGTCCCGGCTGCTCATCTGGAGCGTGAGCCGGGAGGTGAAGGTGACGGTCGAGCCGCCCGTCCTGCCGGTCCCCGCCGTGCCGGGCGAGCCCGAGGCGGCGGCGTGAGCGGCACGCGCCGGCGAAAGGCGCTGTCCGGGCTGGTCGTCGTCCTCTGCGGGGCCGCGGTCGCCCTGGCGCTCGTTCCGCTGGCGTTCGTTTTCTTCTACGTGATCCAGCAGGGGTTCTCGTCGCTGAACTGGGACTTCTTCACCAAGATGCCAAAGCCGGTCGGCGAGCCCGGCGGCGGCATGGCCAACGCCATCGTCGGAACGCTGATCCTCATCGGGATCGCCGGGGCCATCGCGATCCCAGTCGGCATCATCGCGGGCGTTTACCTGTCGGAGTACGGTAAGCGGCCGTTCGCGTCGCTCGTGCGGTTCACCGCCGATATCCTGAACGGCGTTCCGTCGATCGTCATCGGGATCTTCGCCTACGGCCTTGCGGTGCTCCCGGTCAAACACTTCTCGGCGCTCGCGGGCGGACTCGCGCTGTCGTTCATGATGGTTCCGATCATCACGCGCACGACCGAAGAGCTCCTGAACCTCGTGCCGGCTACGCTGCGAGAGGGTTCCCTCGCGCTCGGCGCGACCCGTGCTCGCACGGCGTTCGCGGTCATGGTGCCGGCCGCCCTGCCCGGGATCATGACCGGGATCCTGGTGGCGCTGGCCCGCATCGCCGGAGAGACGGCGCCGCTTCTGTTCACGGCCTTCAACAACCGCTTCTTCTCGACGGCTCTGAACCAGCCGATCTCCTCGTTGCCGGTGCAGGTCTACACCTACGCAATCTCGCCGTATGACGACTGGCACCGCCAGGCCTGGGCCGGCGCGCTCGTGCTCGTCTCCGTGGTGTTCCTCTTCTCCGTTCTCGCCCGGGTCGTCACCCGGCGCCTCGAACGGATGCACCGGACATGAGCGATACACTGACCCGCGGCGTGGACGCTCCGCCTCAGCCGCGCTTTGCGGTTCCAAACTCGGCCCGCGGGCCACATTCGGGAATTCCCTCCGGGGCGTCACCCCGCATGGAGACGAAACACCTCGACTTCTTCTATGGCCCCAAGCAGGCCCTCCACGACATCACCCTGCAGATCCCGGAGAAGTCCGTCACCGCGTTGATCGGACCCTCGGGGTGCGGGAAGTCGACGTTCATACGCTGCCTGAACCGCATGAACGACATCATTGCCGACACGCGGGTCAACGGGCAGGTACTCCTGGACGGCCGCGACATCTACGGCGCCGGCGTGGACACCGCCGACCTGCGGCGCCGCGTCGGCATGGTCTTTCAGAAGTCGAATCCGTTTCCCAAGTCCATCTTCGACAACGTGGCTTACGGGCCCCGTATCAACGGGCTCTCGAGAAACTCCGAGCTGCCCGAGCGCGTGGAGCAGGCCCTGCGCCGCTCGGCCCTCTGGGACGAGGTCAAGGACCGCTTGGACACGTCGGCGCTGGGGCTTTCCGGGGGCCAGCAGCAGAGGCTCTGCATTGCGCGCGCCCTCGCCGTCGAGCCCGAGGTGCTCCTGATGGACGAGCCGTGCTCGGCCCTGGACCCGATTGCGACGACCAAGGTCGAAGAGCTGATCTACGAGCTCAAGCGCGACTTCACGATCGTCATCGTGACGCACAACATGCAGCAGGCCGCACGCGTCTCGGAGAGGACGGCGTTCTTCATGCTCGGCCGACTCGTCGAGCACGACCGCACCGAGAAGATCTTCACCAACCCCGGGCAGAAGATCACGGAGGACTACATTACCGGCCGTTTCGGGTAAGCAGCCCGCTGAAAAAGGGACACGCCCAACGAAAGGAACATGAAAATGAAAACAGGCCGACCCCAATTCTTTGCTCTCGTCGGCGCGTCGAGCGCCGCTCAAACAGTCGGACGATGAAATCGGTGGTGACCAAAGGAAAGGACGGCGCGGCGGCGCGTTCCGAGACGCACACCGGCTCCATGAAGCGGATCGCCCTGATCGAGGACGACGCGGACATTGCGTACACGATCCGGCTGAATCTGCGGAAGGAGAAAAAATACCAGGTCGAGCACTACATCTCGGGCATCGCGGCTCTGGCCGCCGTCCAGGAGAAACCCTTCGACCTGGTGATCCTGGACCTCAACCTTCCCGACATCGACGGCCTCGCGCTGTGCCGGGAGCTGCGGCGGGTCGACGAGACGCGGAAGGTCCCGATCATCATGCTGACGGCACGCGTGGAGGAGCGGGACAAGCTCCTCGGATTCGAGATCGGGGCCGACGACTACATCACCAAGCCCTTCTCGATGCGGGAGCTGCTGGCCCGCATCCACGCGCACCTGCGCCGCGTGGCGGCCTTCGAGACCTCCGAGGAGGAGGTATTCCGCGACGGGGAGCTCCACGTCGACCGCGCGCGCTTCGAGGTCGCGCTGGGCGGGCACCGCGTCCACCTGACGAAGAAGGAGTTCGACCTGCTCTGGCTTCTGATTCGCAATCGCAACCGCGTCGTGACGCGCGACGCCATCCTGGCGCGCCTGTGGGACTACGACGCCGACGTGGAGACGCGCACGGTGGACGTCCACATCCGGGCCCTGCGCCGCAAGCTCGGCGACCAGCGGATCGAGACGGTCGTCGGCCTCGGCTACCGGTACCGCGAGGGAGCGCCCCGATAGACTCCGGCGATCGATGAAGCTCGGCTCCCGCTTCACCGCGCTCTTCGCCGTCCTGGCGGCCGCGGCCGTGGTGGTCTTGATCCTCGTCTCGGACGCGACCGTGGGTCGCGCCGTCGAGGACCGGGTCTCGGACCGTTTCCGCCGCGAGCTCGAGCACTTGTCCGACGACATTGGGCAGGGTCGAATCCCGGAGGGCACGCGAGACGCGTTCCTGCGCAACGCCGCCCGCCAGCTCGAGAGCCGCATCACCCACATCGCGCCCGGCGGCCGCGTCGTCAGCGACACGGACCTGCTGCCGGCGGACGTTCCCGGGATGGAGAATCACGCCAACCGGCCGGAGGTCCAGCAGGCGTTCGCAACCGGCTCGGGTCGGTCGCGCCGCAATTCGCCCACCGAGGGGCGCCCGATGCTCTACGAAGCGCGCCGGCTCCCCGACGGGAGCGTCCTGCGTATTGCGATTTCGGAGGGCCGCCTGTCCGAGGTCGAGCAACGCTATCTCTGGACGATGCGCCTGGCCATCGCCGCCGCGTGCCTCGTGCTGTTCCTCATCGGCTCGGCCGCATCACGCCGCTTCAGCCAGCCCATCGCCGAGCTGACCCGCGGCGCCTCGGCGATCGCGGCGGGAGACTTCGCGCGCGATCTGCCCCAGGCCGGAGGCGAGGAGGTTCAGCTTCTCGGCGCCGCCGTCCAGAGGATGAAGGACTCCCTCAACCGGGCGCTCGAGCAGGCCGAAGGGGAGCGGCGGCTGGCGGCCATGGTGTTCGAAACGCTGCCGGACGGGCTCGTCGTCGTGGACGCGAGGCTGCGGGTCCTCGAGTGCAACGATCGCTTCTCGGCGATGACGGGCGTGCCCTCGCCTGCGGGCCGGGGCGTCTACGAGGTCCTCCGCGAGAAGCTCCTCTACGAGTGCTTCGAGGCGAGCGTCTCGGGCCGGGAGATCTCGGAGCGAACCGTGCGGCTGCCCGATGACCGGGTCTGGCAAGTGACGGTCGCGCCGCTGCCCGGCGGGCACCGGGCGGCGGCCGTCGGGGTGCTGCGCGACGTCACGCGGCTGGAACGTACAGAGTCCATGCGGCGGACGTTCGTGGGGGACGTCTCACACGAGCTGCGCACCCCGATCGCCTCCATCGCCGCTGCGGCCGAGACCCTGGCCGAGGCCCAGCCGGACAAGGCGGAGGCTGCGGAGCTGACGGGCCTCATTCGCCGGCAGGTCGACCGGATGCGGGAGCTGATCGACGACCTCATGGACCTGGCGCAGATCGAGAGCGGGGCCGTGCCCCTCATGCGCGAGGAGATCCTGCTCCAGGAGCTGCTCTGTGAGGTCGCCGAGGAGCTCGGATCCGCGGCGCGCGACCGCCGGGTCGAGGTCCGCGTCACCGGAGACTCCGGCGTGTCGGCCTTCGGGGACCGCCGCCGCATCGGCCAGCTCGCCCGCAACCTCATGGACAACGCGATCAAGTTCTCGCCCGAAGGCGCCCCGGTCGTCGTGCGGGTCTGGCGGCAGGGAGGCAGGCCGGGCTTCTCCGTCGAGGACATGGGTCCGGGAATCCCGAAAGCCGAGCGAGACAAGATCTTTCAGCGCTTCTACCAGGTCGACCGCTCCCGCTCGAAGGTGCGGCCGGGGTCGGGCCTGGGCCTCGCGATCGTCAAGCACATCGCGCAGCTCCACGGCGCGTCGGTGGACGTCGAGGGGGAGGCAGGGCAGGGGAGCACGTTCATCGTGCGATTCTCGGCGGCCGCCGCCTGAAGTCGCGCTGAAGGCGCGCGTAAGAAGCGGCTGAAGTCTGGGGTAGGATGGCGCCGCTTTCGCGAGGGCGGCCCGCATGGTCAATTTCCTTCCCCGAGACGAGAAATACTTCGAGCGCTTCAACGAGCTCGCCATCCGGATCCAGGAAGCGGCCCGGATCCTGCGGCGCTTCTTCCAGGGAGAAGCCGGCGTGGCGACGGTGCTGGTCGAGATCAAGCGCCTCGAGCACGAGTGCGACGAGATCTCGCACGAGATTCTCCGCGGCATCGACCGGACCTTCATCACGCCGATCGACCGTGAGGACATTCATCGGCTCGCCGTGCGCCTGGACGACGTGATCGACCTGATCGACGGAACGGTGCGGCGGCTCGAGATCTACCGGATCGACACACCCACGCCTCTCTCGAGGGCTCTCTCCGAGCTGATCGTGCGGACCACGGACGAACTCGTCGAAGCCGTCCAGCTCCTGCGCAAGCAGAAGGGCGTCATGGAGCACTGCATCCAATTGAAGAAACTGGAGAACGAGGGCGACGTCATCTACCACGACGCGGTCGCATCGCTCTTCGCGGATGGCCTGCCGGCGATCGAAGTCATCAAGTGGAAGGACGTCTACGACAACATGGAGCGCTGCATTGATTCCTGCGTCGCCGTGGCGCACGTCCTGGAGAGCGTGGTCCTCAAACACTCGTGACGCCGCGGTCTCGCCCGTACTGAAATGCACTACGTCGTCCTCATCATCGCGATCGCGCTCCTCTTCGACTTCATCAACGGGATGCACGATTCGGCCAACTCGATCGCCACGGTCGTGTCGACGCGGGTCCTCACGCCCCTCGCGGCGGTCGCCTGGGCGGCCTTCTTCAACTTCGTCGCGGCCTTCCTGTTCGGCACCGCCGTCGCGAAGACGATCGGCTCAGGGCTCATCGACCTGTCGGCCGTCAATTCCGACGTCGTGCTCGGCGGACTCATCGGCGCCATCACGTGGAACCTGATCACCTGGTACTTCGGCCTGCCGTCCTCGTCGTCGCACGCCCTGATCGGGGGCTACGCCGGGGCGGCGGTCGCGCGCGTGGGCCTTCGCGCCATCGTGCCGGGTATGGCGTGGGTCAAGACGCTGTCCTTCATCGTGCTCTCGCCCTTGATCGGCATGACCGTCGGGTGGGCGCTGATGGTCGGCGTCTCCTGGATCTTCCACAAGACGCCGTACGGCGCCGTGGACCGCTGGTTCCGGCGAGCACAGCTGGGCTCCGCGGCTGCATTCTCGCTGTCGCACGGCACCAACGACGCGCAGAAGACGATGGGCATCATCGGCGGGCTGCTCGTGGCCAACCAGACCCTGTTCGCGGACCCGGGCTCGTCCTTTCACTGGATGTACCTGCCGAACCTGAAGGTCGTGCCGTGGTGGATCATCCTGTCGGCGCACGCGGCGATCGGGCTCGGGACGCTCACCGGCGGCTGGCGCATCGTGCGGACCATGGGCAGCCGCATCACCAAGTTGAAGCCATTCTCGGGGTTCTGCGCGGAGACCGCAGCGGCCACGACGGTCATCGCGGCCTCCGTCTGGGGAATCCCGGTCTCGACGACCCACACGATCACGGGCGCGATCATCGGCGTGGGCGCGGCGCAGCGCTACGCCGCGGTGCGCTGGGGCGTGGCGGGGCGAATCGTCTATGCGTGGGTGCTGACGATCCCGCTGGCGGGGGCGATCGGAGCGCTCAGCTACGCGCTGCTGTCGCTGCTCGCCGGCTGAGGGACAATGGCCCCATGAAGAAGCGCGCGCCGGCGGCCTTGCTCGCCGCGGCGCTCCTAATC
>JBASRI010000398.1:0-2933 GCA_049273755.1 Thermoanaerobaculia bacterium | reverse complement strand
GAGGCGCGCCGCTCTGATCGATGACCGTTCCCTCCACCGTGCCGGTCGTATGCGCGAACATCACGACCGGGACGAGGAGAAGAACACAGACCGAGAGAGTCAGCGTAAATCGGTGGAAAGCCTTCATCCGTGATCCTCCTTCTTTGGAAACTGTTTGGATATTTCTTGGAGTGTTTCCTTACAACCGAAGGAGGGAATAGCAATGCCGCTGCCACCGCTGCCCAAGAAGTTTCCAATGCTCAAGTGACTGCGCCGCATGGAGAAGATCAGGAATCACGTTTCGTCCGCGTACGGCGCTACGTGGTCTCCTTGGATCTCGGTTCGATGCTCTGAATTTCGGGGAGCGGACGCCCTGCGTCCGCGACGGCCGGGGGCGACACTTCTTGGAAAAAAGAAAGGGGCGGCGAACGCCGCCCCTACGAGCTAGAGAGAACGAGCGAGAAGCTTAGAAGGTGACCTTCAGCGCGATGCGGAGCAGCCGCGGGTTGTTGCGCGTAGTGGCCTTCAGGTAATCCGGGTTGTCCGAGCAGGGAGCGGTGGCCGTCGCAGGGCACGTGCCCTCGCCGGGCGCCAGACCCGCCTGGCCGTAGAAGGGGCTCGCCGGATTGGTCACGAAGCTTCCGGCGGGGTTCCACGTCTCGTCGTAGCTGGTGATCGTCTGCCGGTTCAGGACGTTGAGCACGTACACCTGCGGGGTGATCGTCACCGGCCCGACGTTCAGGTTGTAGCCGAGCGAAAAGTTCAGGTCGTAGTCCGTCGGCGTCCGGTTGGAGAGGAAGGTCGACCGCGTGTTGATCCCACGCGTGTCGAGGTTCAGCAGGTCCGGGTAGAAGTTGTTGAAGAAGCCGAGGCGCGACACCGGAATTCCGCTGCGGACGTAGAACTGCGCGCCGGCCGAGAGGCCGAACGGAGTGTTGTACACCGCGTCGATCCGGGCCTGGACCGGCCGGTCGAGCTCGAGGTTGCCGTAGCCCTTGAAGTTGAACTGGTAGTAGTCGAAGTCGGCGTTGATTCCGGGGTCCGTCTGGCCGGAGGCCTCGCGGATGGCGCCGGAGTAGTTGCCGCGCAGCGACGAGTACAGGAACGAGGCCTGCGCCCAGAGCTGGTTGGAGAACTGCTTGCGGGCCACGAGCTCGATTCCACGGAAGATGCGCTTGGCATCGGGCTCGGCGACGCCCGTCGTGGCGCACAGACCCGCGGTCGGGTCGGTCGGATTGGCCGAGCCGTTGCAGGTCGGGAAGAAGCCCGAAGCCCCCTGGCCGGCGCCGCCCGGATTCATCAGAGCGCACGAGGAGGGAGCGACCGTCGAGTCCAGGTCGCAGCGGTCCTCGACCGTACGGCCGAGGGTGCGGTACGTGCCCTTCAGGCCGACCGACAGCGTCGGGTCGATGGCTTTCTCGACGCCGACCGTCAGCTCGTCCTGGTACGCCGCCTTGATGCGTGGGGTCCCATTGAGCACGCCGTTTGTCCAGCCATCCACCGGCTCGCCCGAGGCGCTGCCGCCCTGGAAGAGCAGGTTCCGCGGCACGCATCCCGCCGTGACCGTCGTCGTGCACTGCGGACCCGCGAACTGGTCGAACGAAGTCTGGCTGTAGTTGAAGGATTGAATCGCCGAATTTGCCGTGAACACGCGGACGTTCAGGTCCGTCGGGAGCGAGTAATAGAAGCGGCCCGCCGACGCGTACAACTTGGAGGTGCCGTCTCCGATGAAGTCCCACGTGAAGCCGACGCGCGGCGCCCACTCGTTGTTCATCTCGAAGGCCTTGAACTCGCCGATCGTCGGACTCGGGTCGAAGCCGTAGAACGACTCGGCGTCGTAACGGACGCCGGCGTTGACCGTCAGCGTCGGGATGACTCTCCACTGATCCTGGATGAAGCCGCTGTAGCGCTTGCTCGGCGTGCTGAACGGCGAGGCCGGGATGATCGAGAAGGATCCCGCCGTGCCGTCCGCCAGCAGGTCGTGCTGGTAGAAGACCTGGAACGTGGCGCCGTCGCGGTTCGTGTAGGACGGCGCTTGGCTGAGGTCGCAGATGCTGGAGCCGTTCTGGAGGCAGGGGCGGATGCGCAGGCGCTGCTGACCCGTGAAGTACGTCGAGCCGAAGGTGGCGTCCTTCTGGTAGTCGCCGCCGACCTTGATCTCGTGATTCTGCACATAGGCCGTGAACGAACCGCCGAAGCTCTCGCGCTTGGAGGAGTTGTTCACGGTCGGGCCGAACACGTTGCCGAAACCGCCCCCCGTGATGAACTGCGAGCCGTTCGGCGAGATCGTGTAGTCCCGGACCTGCGGAATGGTTATGCCGAACGGATCCGTAGTGTACCGGTCCTTGTGCTGCGCGTACTGGAACGTGAAGATTCCGAAGGACCCGAAGAGCTGGTTCAGGCGCGCGCCGTAGTCCGGTCCGCCCGTGTCGCGGCGGCCGTTGTACTGGAAGGGCGACGTCCCCTGCGGGATCGCGATGGCGCCCTCCTGCGTCTGCGAGTCGGAGAAGACGCTGCCCACGATCGAGGTCCCCTGGAGCACATTCAGCGTCAGCTTGCCCGAGTACTTGTTCTGAAAGAAGCTGACCGGGTAGTTGTGGCCGAACGTGTCGGGGTTGGTCAGGTCGAACATCGTCAGCGTCTGGTTGATCTTGACGCGGTCGTACGCGCCGAAGAACCAGACCTTGTCCTTGAGGATGAAGCCGCCGAGATCGGCGCCGTACTCCTGGCGTACGTCCTTGGTGTTGGCGTTGTTGAGGAACTGCGCGTCACCGATCTGGGAAAAGTCCGCCGAGCCATAGTTCGCGGGATCGGAGTTCTTCAGGTCGGCGCGCATGCCGGTGTCGTTGTAGTAGCCGAAGATTCCGCCGTGGAACTCGTTGCCGCCCGACTTGGTGATGACGTTGACCACGCCGCCCGTGTTGCGGCCGTACTCGGCCTGGTAGCCGCCCGTC
>JBASRI010000392.1:0-2608 GCA_049273755.1 Thermoanaerobaculia bacterium | reverse complement strand
GCCGAGCGCTACGGGATCTCCCGGGAGCGGGGTTACACGCTGGGCCTGCTGCACTGCATCGCATACTCGGACCTCTTCGAAATCGTGCGGGACATGAACCTGCCGGCGGGGCCTTTCCGGGGCGCGGTCCTGGAGACCTACCGGCCGGCCGTCGGGCGCTCCCGAGCCGAGATCTGGGGACTGCCCCGGGACTTCGAAGCGGTCCTCTCCGACGACGGGACGGACCCGGCCGCCGCGGCCGCGCTCGTCCGCAAGTCCCGCTCGGCCATCGCGGGCTGCGCGATCGGGGGGCTGCCCGTCGAGGCCGGGGGCGACGTCGAGTCCGACGAGCTGACGGCCGAGCTGAACATGTTGTTCGACTATCTGGGCCTCGAGACCTTGGGCGTCGCGCGGGAATAAACCCGGCCCCGGCCGAGCCTCAGGATTTCCTCAAAAGCGGACACTCCGGAATCCTCGGGCGGGAGCGCGCGTTCTCCGTGCCGTACGGACGGGCTCCGACGTGCGGGCCCACAGAAAGGATCGAACGATGCGATCGATGCGACTCCCTGCGGCTCTCATCCTCTGCGCCGCCACGGCTTTCGCGCAGGAACCCGCTCCCAAGGGCCCGCCGGTCCCGGTTTTTTCGGAGTCGGTCGAGGTCCGCGTCCTCGACCTCGACGTGGACGTGACGGACTCGAAAGGCCAGCCGGTCACCGACCTGAAGCGCGAGGACTTCACGGTCAAGATCGCCGGCAAGCCCGTGCCGATCGACTACTTCACGCGCGTGGACGGCGGCACCATCCACGCTCCCGACCTCTCCACGGCCTCGCCGGACCAGGTCCTCGCCGCGTACAAGAGAGGCAACGAGGCCTTCGTGCCTCGGAACTTCCTGATCTACATCGACCTGGGTTTCATCTCCCCCGGCGTGCGCAACCGGAGCCTGAACGCGCTCTCCGATTTTGTGACGAAGCTCGGGCCTGATGACGCCGCCCGGATCGTCGCCTTCGACCAGTCGCCGCGAGTCCTCGCCGACTGGACGACGAGCAAGGAAGCGCTGATGTCCGCCCTCTCCTCGGTCGAAAAGGGTCGCGTCGGCATGTCGCGGCTCCAGACCCAGCGCCAGACCGTCGCCATGATCGACTCCACGCGGCCGCGCTCCCGCGGCACGCTCGTGCGGCAGTACGCCGAGGAGGTCGGGCAGGAGATTCAGACGCTCCTCCAGTCGATGCGGCAGGAGATCGTGACCCTGACGCCCCTTTCCGGAAAGAAGTCGTTCATGTTCGTCTCGGGCGGCTTCGAGTACCAGCCCGGCTTCGTGATGTCCCAATACGCCTCCGGGACGTTCGGCGCGCCTTCGCTGCTGTTCACCAACATCCGCGACGTCTCGGGCCTCGTCAACGCGAACGTCCAGCGCGCCAACTCCAACGAGATCACGTTCTACACGATCGACGCGAACGGGCTGAGCGCCGAGGGGCAGACGGCCTCCAGCGACGACCCGCTCGAAAGCCGGAGCCGCGTGTCGTTCCAGGCCCGGCAGGACCGCCAGAACGGCCTCCAGGAGCTGGCCGTCGAGACCGGGGGAATCGCGCTCCTGAACACCAACGACTTCCAGAGGGGTCTCTCGCGCGTCTACGAAGCGGTTTCGACCTACTACTCGGTGGGCGTAAATCTGTCTCAGGTACCGACCGGCAAGTACGAGAAAGTCAGCGTGGAGGTCGCGCGGCCCGGGGTGACCGTGCGCGCGCGCAAGGGCTTCCAGGCCCTGCCCGAGGCCGAGCTCGTGCGCGAGCGCGCCCGGGCGACGATGGACACGGACCTCGCATACAACGGGATCCCGGCCACGATTCGGACGGCGCCGGCCACCGCGGGCGACAAGAAGCTCTTCACCGTCCCGATCACCGTCAGCTTCCCGGCCTCGGCGGTCACCTTCGTGCCCGAAGGCGACAAGGCCGTCGCCCGCACCCAGTTCTTCATCGGCGCCGTCGACGACAAGGGCGGCAAGAGCGAGATCACGGTTCAGGACAGCGTGTTCACGCTGCCGGCCGACAAGGCGCAGGGCGACACGCCGCTGGCATACAGCGCGGCCGTGCAGACCAAGAAGGGGAACTACCGGATCGTGGTCAACGTCCGCGACGCCGCGACGGGACGCATGGGAACGGCGAAGGCGGCCGTGAGGGTCGAGTAAGAAGCCGAGCGGAGCGAGTTAAGCTGCGGCGGCCCGGCGAGGCCGGGCTTTGCCTCCGAGGAACCGGCCGCCGCCAGCTTCAACTCGCGGAGCGCGACTAGGGCTTCTTGGGCGTTGGCTTCGCCGGAGCGGCTGTTCCACTCTTCTTCTGAGGCACGCTGCCGTCGGGCATGAGGACGACGAAGTCTTCCTTGCGCTCGATTCCCTTGCTGGCTGCCGATCCCTTGGCAGCGTTTAGGTCCCGCACCAGGATCGCGAAGGTGTAGTAGCCGGGCTCGAAGGACGCCAGCGGAATCTCGCTGCCCGTCCCGTATCGCCCTCCCGAGATCGGCTGCATGTCCGCCGGACCGGTGAAGGGCGCAAACGCGTCCTGCCCGTCTCTCTGAACGTTGATCCGGGTCATGATGCGCGGCTTGGGCGCATCCGCGGCGGGCGCCGCCGGAG
>JBASRI010000368.1:0-2903 GCA_049273755.1 Thermoanaerobaculia bacterium | reverse complement strand
GTTCTCGATGGGGATCCAACCCGCCGGTCGAGGACGCGCGACCAGCGGCGGCGGAGCGGTTTGCCGCACCTCGCTGCAATGGGGTGGCGGAAGCGTGTGGGAGTCGAAGCTAGTCGGAGTTGGGCCGAACCTTGACGAATTCCGCGACTTTGTCAGCTTCGGGGGCTGACTTGTCAGCGCAAACCGGGAAGCCGATACTAGTACGGTCCCGATCGAGTTCCGAGCGCTGAGTTGCCGACGGCCCTACTCTTGGTCAAGGAGTTTGTCTTCGCTCTGCGCCGAATGCGGCGCTCAGCCACCTCGAGCCTCGTCTGCATTCTCGGGCTGGGCCTGGCGAGCGGTAGCGTCGCGGGCGCTTTCTCGATCTTCGACAGGGTCTTTCTGAGAGCGCCCCCTTTCCCCCAGGCAGAGAGACTCGTGATGCTGGTGCGAGGCGCTGGCTTCCAGATGGTTGGCGATCTGCCGGCAACGGTTGCTCCGTGGCTCAAGGAATGCCCGGCCCTGGCCTCGGCGGGCTTCTTCGTCTCGGGAACAGTGAATTTTGCTTTCGGGGGCAGGGCCGTGCGCCTCGGCGCCACACAGGTGTCCCGTGACTTCTTCTCCACTCTCGGGGTAGCGCCTCTGCGCGGCCGCACTCTCGGCCCTTCCGACGTGCGATCCAAGCGCGAGCCCGTCGTCGTCGTGTCGCACAAGCTATGGCGGCAACTCGGCAGCTCTGACGACCTGTTCAACGAGTCCGCGTCGATCGGCGGGTACCCCTTCTCGATCGTTGGCGTCATGCCCGACGGGTTCGAGTTCCCAAGAAACACCGACCTCTGGGTGCCGATTGGGGGCCTCCACGGCCCAGAACAGTTGTTCACGGGCGCGCTCATCTTCGAGTTTGTCGGAAGGCTCGCGCCCGGCCACGCTCTCCCCTCCGCCCAAGCCGAGCTCGCAGCCTGTCGAACGGCCCACACTCCGTCGGCCACCGCTGCGGTAACCCTGATGCCGATACAGCACTACCTCTTCCAGCAGGTCCGGTCCGTCTCTCTCTGGCTTCAGATCGCCGCACTGATGGTACTGGGGATAGCGGCATTCAACGTCGTCACTCTTCAGGCGGCCGAGGATGACCAATACCTGGCTCAGACGGCGGTCCGAATGGCACTGGGCGCACCCCCATACGCGCTTCACGCCCAGCGTCTCGGCAGGTACCTGTGGGTCGCGATCCTGGGAAGCCTGGCGGGCCTCCTATGCGGGAACGTGATGGTTCGCGTCCTCGCCCGGCAGGCTCCCGACGAGGCCTGGCTCGGCTACGGTTCCGGTTTGGGTATCCGGCCGGCCGTCGCCGTGGTTCTCGCCTGTTGCGTGTCGACGCTCTTCGCCGCCGCGTTCGTGAGAAGCCCGGTCCCGGGTTCACTCCTTGGCGATCTGCGCAACGGCGGCCTCGCGATCACTCGCGCTCACGCGACGTGTGTGTCCCGCTGGATGCTGGTGTTCGAAGTTGTACTGGCGACGGGTCTGCTCGTCGGGATGGGCTTTCTCGCCTCGGCCTTCCACCGAATGCAGGCGGTGGCGTCCGGGTTGCACCCGCAGGAGGTCGTCACCGCGCAGATCTCGCTGACGGGTCCGCGATACAAGGACTTTCCCCTCCGCTTCAAGGCGCTCGAGAGGATTCTGTCTGAGCTGCGATCGCTACCCAACGTTGCCCGTGCCGGCGCCACGAACAGTCTGCCCTTCTCGCTGTCGCTGGACATGCGAACTGCCGTTCGTGCGGAAGGGACCCCGTGGCGCGAGGATGACCCCGAGGCACTCCTGGCAGACTCTCGAGTCGTCACACCGGACTACTTCGCCACGCTGGGCATCGGATTCATCGCCGGTCGCGATTTCGAGGCCGCCGACGCGCAGCGATACCGGGCCGTCATCCTCAACCGAAAGCTCGCCGAGCGGGTCGCCGGACCGGCATCCGTCGTGGGTCGAACCCTGCTGTTCGACGATGGTTCCGACGGGCCATTCGAAGTCATCGGGGTCGTGGGAGACGTTCGGCACCGTGGGCTCAATGCTGCTGCGGAGCCAGAGGCCTACTTCCCCGTCTCCCCTGAATACGCGCCCGCGGCGATGACGCTGGCGGCTTCGTCGGCTGGCACAGCGGAGTCCCTGGCGGGCTCGATGCGGTCCGTCGTGAAGCACGAGGACCCGGACGTTGCCGTGGAGGTTCGCACCCTGGCGAAGGTCATCAGCGCCGGGCAACAATCGCGATGGCTTGCCGTTTCACTGGTCACCTTCTTTGCCTGCATCGCCGCCATACTCGCGGCCATCGGCGTCTTCGCCATCTTCCGCGACAGCGTGCTTCGCCGCAGAGGTGAGTTCGCCGTCCGGCTCGCCCTTGGCTCGTCCCCAGGACGCCTCCGCGGACAGATCTTTGCGGAGGCTCTCTGGCGAGGGACGCTCGGGATCTGTCTCGGCGTGTTGTTGGGCGTGGCGTTGTACCGGGCGATTCACGCCGCTCTGCCGACGGGCGCCGGCCCCAACCTCTTGGTCGCCGTGGTGATGCCGATTCTGATGTATCTGGTCATCGGTCTGGCGGTCTTCCTGCCGGCCAGGCACGCAAGCCGCACAGATGCCGCAAAGCTCCTCAGAGTCTAGGGGGCAACCGTTGAGCGGTACAGACAGCGAGCCAGCCCCCACAGGTGTCAGCAAGATTGACCGCGAACCAACCGCCTCTGTTCGCCCCGAGTGTGAGTGGGATGCGCTCACCGGACAAAAGAAGTGCCAACAGCTTGGCGGAAGCGTGTGGGAGTCGAACCGACATCGCGGACCGCCCGAAGCCGAATCGCGCCAGTTACTTGATTGGCAGCTACTTCGCCACGGGCGAATCAGCGGGCGAATTCGGAAATGGGACGACCGCGTTTTCGCCCGTGGGGAGC
>JBASRI010000365.1:0-2759 GCA_049273755.1 Thermoanaerobaculia bacterium | reverse complement strand
GAGCAGCAGCGCGTCGCGATCGCGCGCGCGCTTGCCCGAAGGCCCGGACTCCTGCTCGCCGACGAGCCCACGGGCAATCTCGACGCGCCGTCGGCCGGGGCCGTCTTTGCGCTTCTCCGCGAGCTTCACGCGGAGCGCGGAATGACGACGCTGCTGGTCACACACAACCCGGATCTGGCGTCTCGCTGTGATAGACTTTTCGAGATGTCCCGGGAAGGAATCTCTCCATCGCCCGGTTTGCCTGAGCGAGGATGAGCGCCGAGACCTCGCTTCCTTCCATGTCAGATCCCACCCATGTTTGAGAAATACAACGAAAAGGCCCGCCGCGCCTTGTTCTTCGCGCGGTACGAGGCATCCAAGCTCGGCTCCAAGGTGATCGAGTCCGAGCACCTGCTGCTCGGGATCCTCCGCGAGGGCGAGGACATCATCAAGGAGATCTTCGCCCGCTTCAACGTCAAGTCCGAGGACGTGCGCCGCGAAATCGAGGGGGACCGGATCTTCGTCGAGCGCATCTCTTCGACGGCCGAGCTGCCGCTCTCCGAGGAGTCCAAGAAGATCCTGGCCTACGCCTCCCACGAGGCCGAGTCCATGATGCACCCCTACGTGGGGACCGAGCACCTCCTGATCGGTCTCCTGCGCGTCGACGGCTGCGTGGCCGGCCGCCTGCTGACGGCCCGAGGCTTCAACCTCTACGGAGTGCGCGAGGAGACGATTTCGCTCATCAAGGAGCGCGAGGTCTCCAAGCAGAAGAAGGAGCTCCCGTTCCTGGCCGAGTACAGCCGCGACCTCACGCAACTCGCCGGAGCCGGCACGTTCGACCCCCTGATCGGTCGCGAGAAGGAAGTCGAGCGGATCATCCAGATCCTCTCCCGGCGCACGAAGAACAACCCGATCCTGCTGGGCGAGCCGGGCGTGGGAAAGACGGCGATCGTCGAGGGGTTGGCGACGCGGATCGTCGAGGGCGCCGTCCCGATGTTCCTGTCGTCGAAGAAAATCCTCGCGCTCGATCTGTCCCTGATCGTGGCGGGTACGAAGTACCGCGGCCAGTTCGAGGAGCGGCTGAAGGGAATCATCCGAGAGCTGCGCGAGAACCCGGATTTGATCATCTTCATCGACGAGATCCACTCCCTGATCGGCGCGGGCTCGGCCGAGGGCTCTCTCGACGCCGCCAACATCCTGAAGCCCGCCCTGTCGCGGGGCGAGGTCTCGTGCATCGGCGCGACGACGCTGAAGGAGTACCGCAAGTACATCGAAAAGGACCGCAGCCTCCTGCGCCGGTTCCAGGCGATCCACGTCACGGCTCCGTCGGAGAACGAGACGTTCGAGATCCTGGAGGGCGTCAAGGACCGGTACGAGCAGTTCCACAAGGTCCGCTACTCGGCCGAAGCGATCAAGACGGCGGTTTACCAGTCCAACCGCTACATCACCGACCGCTTCTTCCCGGACAAGGCGATCGACATCCTCGACGAGGCGGGGGCGAAGGTGAAGTTGAAGCGCGTCGCCGACACGCAGAACCTTCGCAAGCTCGAGCTCGAGATCCGGCAGATCGTCAAGGAGATGAAGAAGGCGATTTCGGACAAGGACTTCGAGAAGGCCGTGTTCCTCCGCGAGCGGGAGATCGAGCTCAAAGAGGAGATCGAACGGGCCAAGGCCCAGACGGCCGAGCGCAGCGAAGCCACGCAGGAGGTCACGCGGAGGGACATCGAAGAGATCATCTCCTCCTGGACCGGCATCCCCGTGGCCTCGCTGGAGATGGAAGAGGCGGAGAAGCTTCTCCACATGGAGGACGCTCTGCGCCTGCGCATCGTGGGCCAGGAGGCCGCGATCATCGGCGTCTCGAAGGCGATCCGGCGCTCACGCCTCGGCGTCAAGAACCCGAACCGGCCGATGGGCTCGTTCATCTTCCTGGGACCCTCCGGCGTCGGGAAGACGGAGGTGGCGCGCCGGCTGGCGGAGTTCCTCTTCGAAAACCAAAGATCGCTCGTGCGCTTCGACATGTCGGAGTACATGGAAAAGCACGCGGTCTCCAAGCTGATCGGCTCACCCCCGGGCTACGTGGGCCACGAAGAGGGCGGCCAGCTCACCGAGCGGATCCGCCGCAATCCCTACAGCGTCATCCTTTTCGACGAGATCGAGAAGGCGCACCCCGACATCGCAAACCTCCTCCTGCAGATCCTGGAGGACGGCATCCTGACGGACGCGTACGGCAACGTCGTGGATTTCAAGAACACGCTCATCATCATGACCTCCAACATCGGCACCAAACACCTCGTCAACCGCACGCGCGTGGGCTTCGGCGGATCGCGGGAAGCCCAGAGCAGCAAGGAGATCGAGGACATGGTGTTGAAGGAGCTGCGGCGGGACTTCTCGCCGGAGTTCATCAACCGCATCGACGACATCATCGTTTTCCATCCCCTCGGACGCTCCGAGCTCGCCCGGATCTGCCGCCTGCTGATCGACGACGTCAACGCGACGATCGCCCCCAAGGGCGCCTCGATCGACGTGGACGACGCGGCCATCGAGTGGCTCCTGGCGCAGAGCGGGGAGGACCCGAACATGGGCGCTCGGCCTCTGCGGCGGGCGATCCAGAAGCACGTCGAGGACCCGGTCTCCGAGCTTCTGATCGCCGCGCGAGAGGAGCGGGTGGAGGCGATCGAGGTCCGAGTCGGTCCCGAGGGGTTGCGTGTCACGGCGCGCGAGAGCGAGCCGATCGCCCAGGGGCGGTAGCCGGTTGCGCTCGGGTCCGCTCGGAGCCGCGG
>JBASRI010000358.1:0-1630 GCA_049273755.1 Thermoanaerobaculia bacterium | reverse complement strand
ACGGCGCATGATACCGGAATAGGGTCGCCAGTCAAAAGCCGCCGACCCCCGTCCTCCTCGCCGGCAAGATCCGCGGACGAGCGCGCGGCGAAGGAGATTCCCGTCCGAATGCCCGCGGCCTTCGCCGCGTGGATGAAGACCGACATACTGAACAACCGAGCGAGATGGGCAACAAGCATGTGCGCTTCGCGGTGATTCTTGCGAGGGTGCTTCTGCTGACGGCGCTCTCCCGGCGCTTTCAAATCCAGGGGGCCAGGATCGGTCGTCTCCTCACTCTCGCCTGCGTGACGCTGGCTATCGCCTGAAGCGGGGCCACGGGGCCTGGAATCTTACGAACCGCCCCAGGGTTACAATTTGCCCAAAACCCCGCGAAGCCGATTCGAAGGCCCTGGCGGCATGAAAATGAGAAGACGTCGGAAGACTTTGATCTGGACCGCCGCCACAGGGCTCGCCCTCGCGCTGGCGGCCTCCTCCTTCGGGCAGATGGCACACCCGCATTCGAAGGGTCACTACGACGGGTATCGCTTCCGCCAGCCGGAGCCGCTCACGATCGGCTTCAGCGAGTGGGCCAGGCGGACCTGGACGTCGCGGCGCGGTCCGTGGCGCGAGTTCACGAACACGCCGCCGGGGCCTCCGCCGCCGTCGAGCGTCGCGGACGGCGATCTCCGTGTGACGTTCGTCAATCACGCCACGCTGCTCATCCAGATGGACGGTGTCAACATCCTGAGCGATCCGACGTGGGCCAACCGCTCCGTGCCCCTGGTGGGTGAGCGGCGCCGCCGGCCGCCGGGGTTGCGCTTCGAAGACCTCCCGCGGATCGACGCGGTCCTCCTCTCGCACAACCATCCTGACCACATGGACCTGCCGACGCTGCGCCGGCTATCCAAAGCGCACGCGCCCGCCGTCTACACCGGCCTCGGCAACTCCGCGTTCCTCAGCCGCAACCGTGTCCCCGGCGGCCGCGACCTCGATTGGTGGCAATCGCTGGAGCTCGCCCCCGGCGTGTTCGTGACCGCGGTGCCCGCACGGCACATGTCGGGCCGCGGGCTTTTCGACCGCGACCGCACGCTCTGGTGCGGGTTCGTCGTGACGGGACCCTCGGGCTCGGTCTACTTCGCCGGCGACACCGGATGGGGATCGCACTTTTCCGCGATCCAGAAGCGCTTCCCGGGTCTGCGGCTCGCGATCCTGCCGATCGGCGGCTTCAAGCCGGTCTGGTACATGCGCGAGCAGCACCTCGGGCCGCAGGACGCCTTGTGCGCGGTCGCCGATTTGGGCGCGGCCACGATGATCCCGATGCACTTCGGCACGTTCCCCAACGGCGACGACGCGGAGACCGAGCCGGTCCAGGTCCTCCAGGGCGCCGTCGCCGCCTCTCCGGAGCTCACCCACCGCGTGGTCGTTCTCGACAACGGGCAGTCGTTCGAACTGGCACCGGCGGACCGGGACGCGCCGGCCGGGGCCGGAGAGCCGCTCCTGACCGCGTCCGGGAACTAGACTCCCCTTCCGGTTACCAGACCTCGCAGCGCTTTTCCTGCGGCGGAGCCATCGCCGACCCCGGCGCGCACCCGAACGCCTTCTGGAACTCCGGCAGGTTCGACAGCGGCCCGATGACGCGGTACTTCGCGAT
>JBASRI010000349.1:0-2382 GCA_049273755.1 Thermoanaerobaculia bacterium | reverse complement strand
GTTCGCGCAAGCGCGACGCCTGGGCGCTCGCGGCCGGCACGGCCTTCGGGATGGCCGTTCTGGTGCGTCCCTCCGACGTTCTGCTCCTGCTGCCGCTCGCCTGCGCCCTCGCATGGCGTCCCCGGACGTTCGCTCTCTTCGCCGCGGGCGGCGCCCCGTTTGCCGTCTTCTACGGAATGTGGAACCGGGCGGCGTACGGAAGTCCCTGGCGCACGGGCTACGCGTCCATCATTCCGAGCAGTCTGACCTCCGCCAACTTCGCCCCGCGCCTCCGGCTCTACGGAGGTTGGATCGTCCGCCAACTCTCGCCGCTGGTTCCGATCGGCTGGCTGGCTTCGGCCTTCAGCCGGAGCCTCAAGGCGCGCAACCGGGCCCTGCTGCTTTTCTGGTTCGGGTCCTATTTCCTCTTCTACTGCTTCTGGGGGCCGGCCGACGACTGGTTCTTCACGCGCTACCTCCTTCCCGCCCTGCCGGCGCTCATCCTGGGATTCCTCGCGGCTGTCCGGGAGCTCTTAGTGGTGCTGCCGGCAAGGGAGACGGGAGCTTCGGGCGGCCGCCTTCCGTACCGGACGCTGGCCGCGGCGGCGGCGCTCCTCGTCGTCGTCGGTTTCGAGGCGCGCATGGATCTACGCCAACCGCGGCCATACCAGGCCGCCATCGAGCATGGAACCTTTCCGGAAGTGTGCCGCGCGGTCGCCAGGAAGGCTGGCGCCGCGAAGGCGCTGGTGGTCTCGAGGGATTTTTCCGGGGCGCTGCGTTTCTATACGGACGCGACTCCGGTCCGGTGGGATGCGATCTCCCCGGCGGATTTCACCCTATTGCGCGCGAAGGCCGCCGAAAAGGGCTACCGCGTCTTCGCCGCGCTGCTGCCCTACGAGGTCGAGGATGCGCACCCGCACGTGCCGGGGGACTGGACGTTTCTCGGGAACGTGCGAAGGGCTGGCCTCTGGGAGCTCCCTCCGGGCCCCTGAAACCTAGCCCGGGTGCGTCGGCAGCCCGGTTCCCGAAACGGCCTCGGCGCGCGGAGCGTCGTGCAGGCGGTACAGCGCCGAGCGGCGCTCCCCGCAGGTCGCGCACGTCCCGATGGGGTGGTCGGAGCGCAGGCCGTCGCGGATCCGGCGCAGGGGCTCCCCGGCGGAGATCTCCGAGAGCGCGTTCGCCGGATAGAACCCGATCGGGTCCGCCTCCCAGTAGATGCACGGATTGACGGCGCCGTTGGGACGGATCACATAGTTGCGGTCGGGGTAGGCGCAGCCGTAGAGGCGCTGGTTGCGGCGGTACCGCCAGTACTCCGGGCGGTCGAGCCCGGCGCGCAGCCGAAACGCTTCCCGCTTCATGCGGCCAAACCAGCTCTTGGGAAGATCCTCCGGAGGCTCGAAGTCGGGGTAGGACGAGATCCGCAGGCCGAGGCGGACGGCTTCGCGGGCCGCCGAGGCGAGCTCCGCGTTGAGCTCTTTCGGATCGGCGCCGGAGAGCATCTCCGGCGTGACGTCCACGCCGACCGTCTGAGAGACGTACCGGACGTCGAGCTCCCGCGCGCCGTGGGCCGCGGCGAAGGCCGGGAGGCCCTGCAGCTCCTTCCGGTTCGACTTCATCCACGTGAAGATGATGCGCAGGTGCGGCGTCTTCGACTTCGCCTCCCGCTTGACCCGGTTCAGGGTGTCGAGGCAACTGATGAGCCGCTCCCATTTCGCGGGGACGCGGATCTTCTCGTACGTCTCCTTCGTGACGCCGTCGATCGAGGCGGCGACGGTGGTGACCCGGCCCTCGATGAGGGCCCTGGTGGTGGGCTCGGTCAGGGCCAACAGATTGGACGGGAACCAGAGGTCCGGCACTCCGTAGCGCCCGGCGATCGCCACGATCTCCTTGAACTTCGGATGGATCATGGGCTCGGCCGCGCAGGCGAGCGCCACGCGCCAGGCGCGCGGGAAGAGGTCCGCCGCGATCTTCTCGAAGACGTCCACGGGCATGTTCCCGTCGGCCGAGAGCTCGGTCCCGAAGGGCGGAAAGTCGAGCCGGTCGGTGTTGGCGAAGTAGCACATCACGCACTTCAGGTTGCAGCGCGACGTCAGGTCCATGATGACGTTGAGAGGGCGTTCCACGGCTCGATTATGTCATCCTGTCCTGCCGCTCGCCGACGAAGACCGTGAAGACCGGAGGCATCAGGCCGGACTCGGCGAGGTGGTCTTCGGCGGCGCAGAGCACCTCCAGGAGGCGCTCATCCTCTCCCTCTCGGAACCGGGTGGCCAGACCGCTCAGAAGGGGATGGAGCAGGCCGCCGCCGCCCGAGAGCTCCGCTCGGGTCGCAAAGGCCCGGCGGGCGAGCGGGAGGATCTCGTCACTGCGCGCGGCTTCGGCCGGCCGCTCGCGCGAGAGCCGCGC
>JBASRI010000345.1:0-1921 GCA_049273755.1 Thermoanaerobaculia bacterium | reverse complement strand
CGCCCGGCGGGCGCCGCACACGCAGCCCGGCAGCTTGGGCGGGCAAAGGCACACGCCCGACTCGCGGCGGAACGTGTCCTTGACGATTCGATCTTCGAGCGAGTGATACGAGAGAATCGCGAGCCGGCCCCCCTCCTTGAGGCGGTTCACGGCGGCGGCCAGAAAGCGCGCGAGCGAGGTCAGCTCCTGGTTGACCTCGATGCGGAGGGCCTGGAAGACGCGGGTGGCGGGATCGATCTTTTCCCGATTTCCCTTCTGTCCCGCCACGATTCGGGCGAGCTGACGCGTCGTCTGGATGGGGCCCTTCGTTCGCTCCGCTACGATGCCGCGCGCGATCTTTGCCGCCATTCGCTCCTCCCCAAAATCACGGAAAATCCGTGTCAGTTCCTCGACCGAAGCCGTGGCCACGATGTCGGCCGCGCTTCGGCCGCTTCGGCCCATGCGCATGTCGAGCGGGCCGTCCCGTCGAAACGAGAAGCCCCGCTGCCCTTCGTCCAATTGCATCGAGGACACGCCCAGGTCGGCCAGGATCCCGTCGGGCGCGGGATGTGGCGCCAGGACCGCGTCGAGGTCGGCGAAGTCCGCCTCGACGAGCGCGACGCGGTCGCCGAACCGCGCCAGACGCTCGCGGGCGAGGGCGAGTGCCTCCGGATCGCGATCGATTCCGAGCACACGCGCGCGCGGCCCGCGCTCGAGCAGGGCCTCCGCGTGGCCGCCGGCGCCCACCGTGGCGTCCACGAAGAGGCCACCGCGTTCCGGAGCCAGCAGCTCCAGGGCGTCCTCGACGAGGACCGGCGTGTGCAACCGCGTTTCAATCGGTTTGGCCTCTTGGGTTCACGGTTCACGGGTTGCGGTTCACGTTTACAGCAGCAGTTTCGAAAGCTCGTCGTAGTCCTCGGGACCGAACTCCTCGGTCGCGAGCTTCTTGGCGAGGCCGCCGCGATCGGAGACGACGAGATGGTCGATGTTGCCCGTCACGACGACGTCGGCAGGGAGCTTCGCCGCGTCGCGTAGAATCTGCGGGATCAATACCCGGCCCTGCGCGTCGATCGCCGCGTCCTGGCCGAAGTAGTTGACGCGCTCGAGAAACTTGTTCTTGGCGCGATGAATCGCCGGCAGCTCGGCGAGCTTCTCTTCGAGCTGCTGCCAGACGGCCAGGGGATAGAGGAGGAAGTTGCGTCCGTGGATCGAGGTGACGAAGAGATCGCGTCCGAAGGCCTCTTCGATCTGCTGCCGGAAGAGATTCGGCACCTTCAGCCGGCCCTTCTCGTCGAGACGGGCCGGAGCGCTTCCGCGAAAGCGATCCATCCTTCAAGATGTCGTCCCGCTGGAATGCCGGGACCACTTTCTCCCACTTTTAGCCAGATTTGGCCACTGGCGGGATCTTAGGAGCGCCGAGAGTTATTAGTCAAGAGAACTTGTTTGCCTAAAAAAATTAGGAGCGCGAAAAAGGCGTAAGGGTAAGTCGAAGGCGAAAACCGCGCTCAGCACAACATCTTGTGCAGGATCCGGCGCTCTATCGGGAGAGCTTGTGCCTCAGATCGTTTTCTCGTGCCACTCGCGCGTCATCTCGAGCCACAGCGCGAGGCCGCGGAAGCTCCCGAAGCGAGCGTAGCGCCGGGCGATTGCGCGGTCCACGGTCTTCGCCGGGCCCGGATAGAGGCGGCGGTACTGCTTGCGGACCCAGGAGTCCAGCGCGAGGTACTCGTGCCGTCCGAGGATGCGGAGCAGGCCCTCCGCGGCGTAAGGACCGAAGCCGTGCTCGGCGAGAATCGCTTCGCGCACTTGCTCCGCCGGAGCTTCCGGCTGCTCCCAGCGCGCGAGGTCGAGGCGGCCCGAAGCGACTCTGCGAGCGAAGCGCGCGAGCGCAGCCGCGCGGTAGCCGCAGCGCACCTTCGCGCGCAGGGCTGCCGGCGAGAAG
>JBASRI010000338.1:0-2371 GCA_049273755.1 Thermoanaerobaculia bacterium | reverse complement strand
CACGGGTTCCCGCCAGGGCGCGCGCCCGAGCGCCCCGAGCGCGAGCTCGTACGGCATCGCCGTCGCCGCAACCCGGCGGACACGGAACCCGGCCTCCTCGAGGAGCGCGCGCGCCGAGCGCCGGGTGTAGAAGCGCAGGTGCGTGCGGTCCAGGATCCCGCGCTCGGCGTAGGGGAAGCGCCCCGCCAGAAGCGCGGCGCGGACCGAAACGTTGGCGACGTTGGGAATCGACGCGTAGAGGGTTCCACCCGGGCGGAGCCACCCCCGGATGCGCTCCAGGAGGGCCTCCGGCTTCGGGAGGTGTTCCAGCACGTCGGCGCAGACGACCGCGTCGAATGGCGCGTCCCAGCCGCCGACCGAGAGCGCATCGGCCGCCCGCCAGTCGTCGTAGCCTTCGCGGCACGACGCCGGAAGCTGCGGATCGGCCTCCACGCCTGCGAGGAAGGCGCATCGGTCGCGCACGGCGCGGCCCAGGTGGCCTCCCGCCGCGCCCAGGTCGAGCAGCCGGATCCCCTCCGGCAGCTCCCGGATCCGGCGCCGCAGGAGATCGTGAGACGACCCCGGGATCTCCTTCCAGGCGTACGTCTCAGACACGGTACTTCTGGGCGATCGGGTAGCGTCGCCCCTCGCCGAAGGCGCGCCCCGTCACCTTCGGGCCCGGCGCCATCTGGCGGCGCTTGTACTCGTTTCCGTCGATCCGCTGCGCGATCTCGCGGGCCAAGGCCACGGGCGCCTTGGCGGCGCGGGCGGCCGCGGCGACCGGGAGCGCGCGGTCGACGAGGGCTTCGATCAACGGGTCGAGCACTTCGTAGGGAGGCAGCGAGTCGCTGTCCTTCTGGTTGGGCCTCAGCTCGGCCGAGGGCGGCTTCTCGAGGGTCGCGCGCGGGATGCGCTCGCGGTCGCGATTGAGCTCCTCGGCCAGCGCGTAGACCGTCGTCTTCGGGACGTCCGAGATCAGGGCGTAGCCTCCGGCCATGTCCCCGTAGAGGGTGCAGTAGCCCACGGCAATCTCGGACTTGTTGCCGGTCGAAAGCACGAGGTGGCCGAACCGGTTCGAGAGGGCCATCAGGATCGCTCCCCGGATGCGCGCCTGCAGGTTCTCCTCGGTCAGCGAGCCTCCGCCTTCCCCGAGCGCCGGGGCGAGTGTCTTGCGGTACCCGTCGAAGACGGAGCCGATCGGAATGACCTCGAAGCGGATGCCCAGCCGCCGGGCCAGGTCTTTCGCATCGGCCAGGCTTCCTTCCGAGGAGTAGGGCCCCGGCATCGCGACGCCGTAGACTCGGTCGGCTCCGAGCGCCTCCACCGCGAGCGCCGCCGTGACGGCGGAGTCGATGCCTCCGGACAGGCCGAGCACGGCGGTCTTGAACCCGCACTTCGCGGCGTAGTCGGAGAGCGCGAGCACGAGCGCGCGGCGCAGCCCGGGGACGGCGGACTCGACGGCCGGGGCGGGGCCGCGACCTCCCGGCAGCACGATCGTCCAGAAGTCTTCCTCGAAGCGCTTGCCCGCGCCGACGAGCCGGCCGCTCTCGTCGAACGCCATGGACGCCCCGTCGAAGACGAGCCCGTCGTTGCCGCCGACGAGGTTGCAGAAGACGAGCGGCACGCGCGTGCGGCGCGCGATCTGCTCCATCATGCGCCGGCGCAGCCGGTGCTTGCCCAGGGTGTACGGCGAGGCGGAAATGTTGACGTGGAGATCCGTCGGCCGGGCCTTCAGCTCCGCCATTGGGTCGGTGTCGTACAGCGGGTGCTTCCAGAACGTCTTGTCGTTCCAGATGTCCTCGCAGATCGTCACGGCGACCCGCCGCCCCGAGACCTTCAGCGTCACCGGCGCACCGCCGGGCTCCACGTAGCGCCCTTCATCGAAGACGTCGTAGGTGGGCAGGAGCCGCTTGCGGTACACGGCGATCCGGCGCCCGCGGCGGGCGGCAATCGCCGCGTTGTGGACGCGGCGCCCCCGCGCGAAAGGGTTGCGGGAGAGGGAGCCGAAGATCCAGGCGGCATCGCCGGTCCGCCGGACGATGCCCTCGGCGGCGCGCTCGGTGTCGGTCACGAAGGACGGCCGTTCCACGAAGTCGCGCGGGGGATACCCGCACACCGCGAGCTCGGGGAAGAGGACCAGATCCGCCCCGGCCGCCTCCGCGCGGCGGCCATAGTCCAGGATCTTGGCGGTGTTGCCGTCGAAGTCCCCGACGGTCGTGTCGATCTGCGCGACGGCGACGGTCAGCGGACGGGGCCGACCCGCTCGCCGCGCCGGGCTCTCTGTCCGTCGGCGCTCGCGATGCACCACACCCTTTCTCGGCGCCCGGCTAGTCAACGGTCAGCGCGTGGCCGGAGAACCGGTCCGCGGGCGTGGGCGCGTCCGGGTCGGACC
>JBASRI010000325.1:0-1671 GCA_049273755.1 Thermoanaerobaculia bacterium | reverse complement strand
GCGCGGGAAGGCGGCCGTCCTGAACGACCTCGTGGCGGCGTCGCAGGCCGAGATCCTCGTTTTCACGGACGCGAACACGCGCTTCGATCCGGGCGCCATCGCTGCGCTCGCCGCGACTCTCGGCGATCGCTCGACCGGCGCCGTGTGCGGGCGCCTCCTGCTCGAGACGGGGCCGCGCGCCGGGGCCACACCGGAGGCGGCGCTCTGGGACCGCGAAACGGACTTGAAAGAAGCCGAGGGGGCGCTGGGCGTCTGCGTCGGCGCCAACGGCGCGATCTACGCGGCGCGCCGGGAGCTCGTCGCGCCGCTCCCGCTCGACACGACCTCCATGGACGACTTCCTGATTCCCGCGCGCGCGGCCCGGGGCGGGAAGCGCGTGGTGTTCGCCGCCGAGGCCACCGCGCGTGAGGACGCCGCACGGGACGTGCCGTCGGAGATGCGGCGGCGGTTTCGGATCGGGATCGGCGCCGGGCAGGTGCTGCGTCGGGAGCGATGGCTTTTCGCGGTGTGGAAGCATCCGGCGCTGACGCTGGCGTACGCATCGCGCAAGGCAGCGCGGTGGCTCGCTCCGCTCGTGGGGCTCGGCGCCGCAACGCTCGCCCTCTTTTCGCCGGAGCTCCTGCCGGCGGGAACGATCGCGCTCGGCTCCGCCGTGTTTCTCTTCCTGTTGGCACTCTTGCGCCCGCGTCTCTCCGGCCCGGCCGGAAGGCTTTACTATTTCGCCGTGCTCAACCTGGCCCTGGCCCTCGGCGTGGCCGCCGGTCTGGCGGGCTACAGCCGCCCTGTCTGGGCCCGGACCGCGCGCGCATGACGGCGGCCCGCCGCACCTCCTCCTTTCGGGCGGTCGCGGCCGTCGGGGACGTCGTGATCGCCATCGGCTCGCTGTATGCGGCGTTCTTTCTGCGCACGCACGTCTCGATCCCCGGGACCATGAGCCTGTTGCCCGCCGGGAGCGTCCGCTTCACGTTCTGGAACATCGTCATCGTCGCGGCTGTACAGGTCCTCTCGCTCTCGCTGATGGGCCTGTACCGCGACCACGAACGCTTTCGGGAGCCGCTCCTGCGGCTGCTCCTGCCCGCGCTGTCCGTGGAACTCGTGACGCTGGCCGCAATCTACTTCCTGGCCCAGCCGTACTCCTTTCCGCGGTCGGTCCTGGTGGTCTACCTCGTCGTCAACGGGGCGCTGCTGGCGGTCTGGAGAGAGGCCCTCGACCGGCTCTTCCCGCAGCCGCGGCGTCGCGCGGTCATCGTCGGCGGTGGGCCGGCGGCCGGCTTGATCGCGGACACGATCCGCCGCCACTCCTGGACGGGCGTCGAGCTGGTCGGAGTCCTCGGCGGCGGCACGACCGGCGCCTACGGGCTCCCGGATCTCGGTCCGCCCGACCGTCTCGCACAGGTCGTCGAGGCGCACGCGATCGACGAGGTGATCCTGACGCCGGAGGCGCCCTCCTGGCGCGATCGGCTTCCGGAGCGCATTCCGGAGGGATTTCCGGCGGACCTGCTCGTCTGGCCTTCGCCGTTCGAGACGATGATCGGGCGGCTGCGGTTCCGGATCGTGGGGGACCTGCCGCTGCTGGAAGCGCGCGTGCGTCCGGTGGGGGGCGCGGGGGCGCTGGCCAAGCGCGTCTTCGACGCGGCCGTCTCCGCGGCGGCGCTCGTGCTGCTGCTGCCC
>JBASRI010000315.1:0-10960 GCA_049273755.1 Thermoanaerobaculia bacterium | reverse complement strand
GCGGTGATCTGCGTCGTCGCCATCGGTAAGGCGGGGCAAGCCCGGGTCGAGCAGCAACTCGCCAATCTCGGTGACAACTTCGTCTGGATCGAAGCCGGCGGACGCGCCATCAATGGCGTGCGCACGGGCACGCACGACACGACGACCTTGACTGCGGCCGATGCGGTTGCCATAAAGAATCAGATATCGCTCATCAAAGCCGTTTCACCCAACGTCGATGATCCGGTCCAGGTCATCTACGGCAACCAAAATTGGCATACGTCCTACCGCGGCGTGTCGCCTGAATACTTCGACATCAAGCGCTGGGTCGTCGATCAAGGCGCCGTATTTTCCCAGGATGACGTGGATCGGGCCGCTGACGTCTGCGTGATCGGCCGCTCCGTACGCGCCCAGCTCTTCGGCCTCGAGGACCCGATCGGAAGGGTCATCCGCGTCAAGAGCCTTCCCTGCAAGGTCGTGGCAACCCTTCAGCCGAAGGGGCTATCCCTCTCGGGTCAGGACCAGGACGACACGGTCATCATCCCCTACACCACTGCACAGAAGAAGCTCAAAGGGGTCACCTGGCTTGACGACATCCTCTGCTCGGCCGTGTCGGCCGACGCCGTCAAGGTCGCGGGGCAGGAGGCGGCGGCGATCCTTCGAGATCGACATCATCTCCGCGCCGAAGAAGAGGACGACTTCAACATTCGCAACCCCGAGGACATCATTCAGGCCCAGCTCGATGCCAGCAAAACTCTCACCGTCCTTCTGATCGCCGTCGCGTCGATTTCCCTTCTCGTCGGCGGAATCGGAATCATGAATGTGATGCTCGTGTCCGTAACCGAGCGTACTCGCGAGATCGGCGTGCGCGTCGCCGTGGGGGCAACCGACGAGGCCATTCAGCTGCAGTTCCTGGGTGAGTCCGTCATGCTCAGCCTGGTTGGCGGAGCCGTCGGCGTGTTGCTCGGAATCGCTTGCTCGTACCTTGTTGGCCAGACCTTGCGCTGGCCTCTGCGGATCTCCCTTCAGGCCGTCCTGATCGGGGCCATGTTTTCGGTGGCGGTAGGGGTGTTCTTTGGGTATTACCCGGCGCGACGGGCATCCAGCCTCGATCCGATTGAAGCCCTGCGCTACGAGTGACGCTTCCCGAGGGTGAGCCGCAACACCGGAACATGAAGATGACCAGGCGCAGGTGGCTCGCGCTGACGGGCCTCATCGTGGTCGCCGGCCTACTTGTCATTGTGCGCGCCAGCGGTCACGTCCAGGCGCAGCACTTCACAGCCAAGGTCGAACGCGGTTCGATCCACGACGTCGTGGAAGCCACCGGAACCATCAACGCGGTCGTCACCGTGCAGGTAGGGTCGCAGGTGTCCGGGAGCATCGCGAAACTCAATGTGGATTTCAATTCTCGAGTGCATAAGGGGGATGTCATCGCGCTGATCGATCCCGCCTTGTTCCACGGAGCGCTGTTGCAGGCTTCGGCCGATTTGGATAACGCCAAGGCGAATGCGATCGCCGCGAGGGCCAACCTGGACAAGGCCAAAGCCATATCGCTGCAAACCAAGGCCGAATACGACCGCAGCGTCGAGCTGGCGGCGAGCAAACTCTTGAGCCAGCAGCAGCTAGACCTCGCGAAGGCAAACGATGACTCGGCGACCGCGGCCGTTAGCGCGGCCGTCGCGAACGTGGCTCAGGCCGACGCACAGGTGAACCAAAAGGCTGCGGCTCTGGCAGTCGCGGAAACCAACCTCAACTACACGGTGATCCGATCTCCGATCGACGGCACCGTCGTCGCTCGCAACGTCGAGCTCGGCCAGACCGTGGCCGCATCCCTGCAGGCACCGACGATCTTCACCATCGCCCAGGACCTGACGAAAATGCTCGTCTACACCAAGACGGACGAATCGGACGTCGGCAACATCAAAGCCGGGAAGCCGGTCACTTTCAAGGTCGACGCCTTTCCGACCGAGTCCTTTCGCGGAGTCGTCAGCCAGGTGCGCATGAACCCGACGACAATCCAAAACGTAGTCACGTACGACACCATCATCGAATTCGCGAATCCTGACCTCAAGCTGTTCCCGGGCATGACGGCCTTCGTAACCATTCCAGTCGCGACCGTGACCGACGTGCTGAAGATTCCGAACACCGCCTTGCGGTACAAACCGCCGATGTCGCTCGAGGAGATACGGGCAATCTATGCCGCAAATGGCATCGAACCGAGTGCTGGGCCCCGAGCGGATGATGAGCCCGGCGGACCGCCCGGCGGGCCCACACCGGCAGGCGCAACGCCCAAGGGGTCGCGCGCGGCAGCGAGGAATGACGCAGTCGTGTGGAAACTGGAGCCGGGTAACAACACGATGTTGCCGGTCAAAGTCTCTCTCGGTATCACCGACCATTCGCATACGCAGGTGACCAAAGTCCTCAAAGGCGCGCTGAGGGACGGAGACGAACTCATCATCCGGTCTGTGATGGCGAAACCGCAGACGCCAGGCGGGATACGGCGCTAGTGCTGCCAGGCCACCTACCGTCCGCGACCGACCTCGCAGCCGCGAGTAGCGCCGCGGCGGAGCCCGCAGTCATTCGCGTGGACGACATGCACAAGTACTACGAACTCGGCGAGACACGCGTGCACGCGCTCCGCGGGGTGAGCGTGACGATTCGCCGTGGCGAATTCGTGGCGGTCATGGGCGCGAGCGGGAGCGGCAAGTCGACCTTCATGAACATGCTCGGGTGCCTCGATCGCCCTTCCGCCGGGCGGTATCTGCTCGAGGGACTCGACGTCTCCGAGCACGACAAGCGAGCGCTCGCTTTGATCCGGAACCAGAAGATTGGCTTCGTGTTTCAAGGCTTCAATCTTCTCGCCAGGACGACTGCGCTCGAGAATGTGGAACTTCCGACGCTGTACACCAAGGTGGACAACGCCGAGCGCGGGAGGCGAGCAACCGAGGCTCTTGCACTCGTCGGGCTCTCCGACCGGGCGCACCATTTTCCGTCACAGATGTCCGGGGGACAGCAACAGCGAGTAGCCGTGGCGCGCGCCCTCGTGAATCACCCCTCGATATTGCTGGCCGATGAGCCCACGGGCAATCTCGACAGCCGTACGTCCGTCGAGATCCTGGACGTCTTCCAGAACCTGAACGACAACGGATTGACGATCGTTCTCGTCACCCATGAACACGACATCGCACAGTTCGCCCGGCGCGTGCTGGTCTTCAAGGACGGGAGAATTCGAAAGGACGAGCCGATCCTGAATCGGCCAAGGGCAGCGGAAGTCCTGAAGACGCTCCCGACGCTCGAAGACTGACTTGAACTGACTTCTGCCAGCGGAATCTGCTGCGGGCCTTGCGCCGAACCCCTTCCGCGGCTGCGCCGGGCACCGGGTTTAATCCCTCCCCTTCGGGGTCTAGAAATCGCAACGCCGGGAGTTGCCTCCCGGCGTCAAAGAGCTTGGTTGCAGGGGAAGGATTTGGCGCGAAATGGGAAGGACACGACAAGACCCGACTCCGCCGACCTATTGAGCACGTACTCGAGCATGTTGAAGACGAGCAGGGCCAGTCCCCCGGTGCCGAGCAGCACGGAGGCGATCCAGACCGCGGAGTTGCGTGTCAAGGCCCCAACGGCGCCGTTGGCGGCCATACCGCAAACCGGATGCGGCGAGGCTATCCTTCGGGGTCGTGAGAGTCCTTGGGCTAAGCGTGGCGTTTCTTGCTATCGCCGAGATCGGCCGATCGCAACCGCACGTCGGGGAAGCCACGACCCATTCGCCGCACGCGATTCAGGACAACAGCTTCTTGATCGAGGAGGCATACAACCAAGAGGAGGGCGTCGTCCAGCACATCAATCTGTTCCAGAGAGACTGGCACACGGGGGAATGGCTGGCCGCCTTCACCCAGGAATACCCCGTGCGCGGAATCGCGCACCAGTTAAGCTATACGGTCAGCTACCAGAGAGCCGCGAGCAGCGCCGGCACGTTCACGGGGTTGGCTGATCTGGCGCTCAACTACCGCTACCAGCTCGTTGGGAATGCAGAGTCGAAGGTTGCCGTCGCTCCTCGGCTGACGATATTTCTTCCGACCGGTAATGAGCGGAGGAACCTTGGAGCCGGCACTACCGGCGTTCAGGTTGGACTGCCAATCAGCGTCGTCCTTGGTGACGAGTGGATCGTGCACGGCAATGTCGGCGGCACGTTCACTCCGTCGGCCAGGAACAGCCGGGGAGACAAGGCGAACACGCAGGCAGGGTATGTTGGCGGGAGCCTCATCTGGCTAGGCACCGCTGGCTTCGACGTCATGCTCGAAGCCCTTGGCTCACGCTTTCAAGAAGTCACGCGCCCGGGCCACACTCAGGCGAATTCTTCATTCTTCCTGAGTCCGGGCCTTCGCTGGGCGTATGACTTCCGGAGCGGGCTGCAGATCGTTCCGGGAATCGGAGTTCCGATCGGCTTAGGATCAAGCCGCGGCCAGTATGCGGTCCTTCTCTACCTTTCCTTCGAGCACCCATTTGAGACGGTCACCCCGCGATGAAGCCGTGCCGGCGCCAACTACTACGACCGTCTCGTGCTGCGCGAACCTTCGGGTGACGGGCTAAATATTGAGCCGTCATATCTAGCGCGCAGCGAGGTGAAAGCGACCACGACTCGGGCCGTTACTCGGTTCATAGGTCAGTGGTCATTCTTCGAACCGAAGTCGATCATCGACATACTCGCAGCCGGCGACGGCATCTAACCCGTCGTGGTCATGATCGGCCGCGATGAGCGAGGCGATCGCTTCCTTCCGAGCGTCCTCCAGGCCTCGGAACGCCCCGACCACGGCTTTCGACCGCGCAACGAGGCGGCGGCACCCCTGGCAGCCTCGGAAGTGGGCATCAAACCGGACCCGCTCGCCCGGATCGAGCTCCCGCTCCAGGTACGCCGAGACCGCGTCCGCCAACTCGAGACAGCTCATCTCTCGAGGCGACGACATCGTCACTCCTCCCGAAAATAGGCTGCCACCCTGGCGCGGACGGCGGATCGAGCCCGATGCAAGATCATGCGCTGATTGGTCTCCGTGAGGCCTAAAACGTTACAGACGTCCTCGCTGGAATAGCCCTCGAGAACTCTCATCGTGATCACCTTTCGCTGATTCTCCGGGAGAGCGTCAATCGCTGCCCGAAGGTGTGCGCGGGCTTCCCGGGCCAGAACCGCCGCCTCGGGCGAAGGCTTCGGGTCGAGCAGCCGGGAGCCCCGTCCATTCACCAGATCGTGTCCTCCGTCGAGGTGGGGAGAGAAGGCGGCGCCGCTGGGTCCCGAGGACGCGGCTGCTGCGGTCTCCGGCGTGCCGGCGTCCGCGATCGGCACGGTCCGACTCTCACGCTCGGCCCTGGTCTTGGCGCGGCTGATCAGAATCCGAAGAATCCAGGTTCTGAGGGATGAATGTCCCTGCCCGACTTTCGCCCCACCATCAATCCTCTCGGTCGCATGGTGGCCCCCTGAAGCCGCTGGCTCGGGCTCGAGTCCTCTCTTCCTCTAGCGTCGGCCGGAATTTCCCAGCAAGCCAGCACCCAAGCAGGTGACGGTCTCGCGGGCCATGGTGATGTCCTCGCGCGCCGTCAGGATGAGGATCCGGCCGGCGGAGGCGGTGGAGGAAACGATGGCGTCGGGATGAGCCGATGCATTGAGGTCGGGATCGAGGTTCAGTCCAAGGCAGGCGAGGCCGTCACAGATTTCGGCCCGAACCGATGGGGCTCGCTCGCCGATCCCTCCGGTGAAGACGAGCGCGTCAACCCCACCGAGTGTTGCAGCCATTGCGCCGATCGCCTGGCGCGCTCGGCGGGCGAAGAGGCGGATGGCGAGAGACGCCCTGGCGCTCCCGCCGCGAGCTTCTTCGAGAAGCACTCGCATGTCGGCCGAGATTCCCGACACCCCCAGCAATCCCGAGGCGTGATTGAGAGTCTCTTCGAGCTCGAGCGCAGGAACACTCGCCCGGAGGAGCAGGTGCAGGAGAAGTCCAGGGTCCACTGATCCGCTCCGTGTCCCCATCACGAGACCTTCGAGAGGTGTGAATCCCATCGTCGTGTCGACGGAGCGTCCGCCAAGGATCGCGGTGACCGAGGCGCCGTGGCCGAGATGGGCGACGATCAGCCGCAGGTCTTTCGGCGAGGAGCCGAGCAGCTCGGCTGCCCGGTCCGAGCTGTAGGCGCAGCTCAAACCATGAAACCCGAACCGTCGAAGTCCTCGGACCGGCGCCCAATCCAGAGGCAGCGCGTAGGTGAAGGCTTCGGGGGACAGAGTCGCGTGGAAGGCGGTGTCGAAGACGGCGACGTGTGGAACGTCCGGCAGCTCCTGCAATGCCGCGTCCAGGACCTGCAGGCTGGCCGGATTGTGAAGGGGCGCCAGATCCGAGAGCTCGGAAAGACGCGCCCGGATCTCCCGCGTCACCTGCACGGGCCCGATGAATCGGGATCCGCCGTGGACGAAGCGATGAGCGACGGCGTCGACGGAAACCATCTCCGGGTTGGCCGCGGTGCGGGCGCGGACCTCCTCGACAGCGCGCCGGGCGGCCGAGTCGAGATTGCCGAAATCCGGCGTCGAGGGCTCGTCGAGCGACTCCTGGATCCAGGCGCGGTGATCGACCGAGTCCAGCAAACTGAACTTGAGGCTGCTGGATCCGGCGTTGAGGATGAGGATGCCGCGCCGGGCCCGGGAAGGCGAGTCTTCCTCGGTCTCGATGGTGTGCGCCTCCGCTCTCGCCGTGGTGCGCTCGTCTGCCGGCCGCCGGCTAGAAATCCGCCGCCGTGTCGCCCGGGGTGCTCCTCGCGTTCTGTCCGCCGCCCCAACGCCAGCCTTCGACTTCCGGCATGTCGACTCCATGCTTTCGAGTGTAGTCGTGGTGCGCGGCACGCTTGAGCTGCATGGCCTCCTTGACGGCTGTCGCGCGACCGGCCAGGCCGGGAACGCGATCGATGACGTCGATCACGAGGTGAAAGCGGTCCATGTCGTTGAGCACGACCATGTCGAAGGGCGTCGTGGTCGTCCCGATCTCCTTGTAGCCGCGCACGTGGAGGTTCTTGTGATTGGTCCGGCGGTAGGTCAGGCGGTGAATCAGCCAGGGGTAGCCGTGGAACGCAAAGACGATCGGCCTGCTCTTCGTAAAAAGGGCGTCGAACGCCTCTTCGGTGAGGCCGTGAGGGTGCTCCTCGGCCGGCTGCAGCTTCATCAGGTCGACGACGTTGATCACTCGCACCTTCAGGTACGGCAGGTGCTGCCGGAGCAGATCCACCGCGGCCAACGTCTCGAGCGTTGGCACGTCACCGCAGCACGCCATGACGACGCCGGGCTCGCCGCCCTTGTCGCTCGATGCCCAGTCCCAGACCCCCAGGCCGGCTTCGCAATGCCGGATCGCTTGCTCCATCGTCAGCCATTGCGGTGCGGGCTGCTTTCCCGCGACGACCACGTTCACGTAATTCCGGCTCCGGAGGCAGTGATCCGTGACGCTCAAGAGCGTGTTCGCGTCGGGCGGGAGGTAGACCCGAACTACCTCGGCCTTCTTGTTGGCGACGTGACCGATGAAGCCGGGATCCTGGTGGCTGAAACCGTTGTGATCCTGCCGCCAGACGTGGCTCGACAAGAGATAGTTGAGCGACGCGATCGGCCGGCGCCACGGAATGTCTCGGCAGGTGTTGAGCCACTTGGCGTGCTGGTTGAACATCGAGTCCACGATGTGGATGAACGCCTCGTAGCATGAGAAGAATCCGTGGCGGCCCGTCAGAAGATAGCCTTCGAGCCAGCCCTGGCACTGGTGCTCCGATAGAACCTCCATCACCCGGCCACTCGGGGCGAGATGATCGTCGTCGGGCACGACTTCCGCGTCCCAGGCGCGATCGGTGGCGTCCAACACGTCCTGCCAACGATTCGAGTTGTTTTCATCGGGCGAGAACAGGCGGAAGTTTCGGGACTCGAGGTTGCGCCGCATCACGTCACGGAGGAATCTCCCCATGACGCGGGTGGCTTCGGAGTCCGCGCCGCCGGGACTCGGCACGTCGACCGCGTAGTCTCGAAAATCGGGCAGGATCAGGTCTCGGAGCAGGAGTCCGCCGTTTGCATGAGGATTGGCACTCATGCGCCTTGATTCGGCCGGAGCGAGCGCCGAGACCTCGGGGCGGACCTGACCCCGCGAATCGAACAGCTCCTCGGGGCGGTAGCTCTTCATCCATTCTTCGAGCATCCGCACGTGACGCGGGTTGGACTGCATGTCCCCCATCGGAACCTGGTGGGAGCGCCAGGAGCCCTCGGTTCTCTTTCCGTCGACCTCCTTCGGGCCGGTCCAGCCCTTCGGGGTACGCAGGACGAGCATCGGCCAGCGAGGTCTCCCGGAGCGACCTTGAATGCGCGCCTCGCTCTGAATCCGTCGAATCTCCGTCACGGCCTCATCCACCGCTCGCGCCATGAGCTGATGCATCGGGAAGGGATCGTCCCCCTCGACGAAGAGTGGCGCGTAGCCATATCCCCAGAGCAGAGACTTCAGTTCTTCTGCCGGGATTCGCGCGAGGACCGTCGGATTCGCGATCTTGTAGCCGTTCAAGTGAAGAATCGGAAGGACGGCGCCATCGCTGACCGGATTGAGGAACTTGTTCGAGTGCCAGCTCGTCGCCAGGGGTCCCGTCTCGGCCTCGCCGTCTCCGATCACGCAGGCGACGATCAGGTCGGGATTGTCGAACGCGGCACCGTAGGCGTGGGAGAGGGAGTATCCGAGCTCGCCTCCCTCGTGAATCGACCCCGGAGTCTCGGGGGCGGCGTGGCTGGGAATTCCGCCCGGGAACGAGAACTGGGTGAAGAGCCGTTTCAGGCCCGCCTCGTCACGGGTGACCTCCGGATACAGCTCGGTGTAGGTCCCCTCGAGGTACGCGTTGGCGACAACGCCCGGGCCGCCGTGGCCGGGGCCGCATAGGAAGATCATGTCGAGGTCGTACTCTCGAATGGCCCGGTTGAGGTGAACGGAGATGAAATTGAGACCCGGGGTCGTTCCCCAATGCCCCAGGAGGCGCGGCTTGATGTGCTCGCGGGTCAGGGGCTTGCGGAGAAGCGGATTGTCGTAAAGGTAGATTTGGCCGACGGACAAATAGTTCGCCGCGCGCCAATAGGCGTCGATCCTCAGGAGCTCGGCGTCGGGCAACGGGGCGGCATCGAGAGGTCGCCGGCTCGTACCCGTATCAGCAAGTTTTTCGATCATGCCAAACGTGTCGCCTTTCCGAGTGGACGCATCGGCTCGTCCGATCCGGAGACCGTGACGGGACCGTCCACCGCCTCGCGCTCGCCGCCGACGAATGTGCCCTGATGCCTCCCGGTGCTCGCCGGTGACGCGCAGATGGATCGAGCGTTGGAGGGGATCAGGTCTGATCCCCTCGGCCCGACGTCAATCCTTGAGGATGAATGTCACCTTCATGTTCACGCGATACTCCGTGATCTTCCCATTCTCGACCTTCGCTTTTTGCTCCTGGATCCAGGCGCTCTTGATGTTTTGCAGGGTCTTGCCGGCACGCTCTATCCCAATGCGAACGGCGTCATCGAAGCTCTTGGTGGATGCAGACCAGATCTCGGTAACTTTTGCGATTGCCATGTCTCCACGCTCCTTTCGTAGTCCGTCGGCGATTTCCCTTCAAACTCCAAACACAGGGGCCGTCGCGAAGTGGCCTTGTTCCCGAGCTCAGGCCCCGATCGACTTCCAGCGCCCAAGCCGCTCCGAGATCAGCTCCGCGCGCCGCTGGTCGTCCTGCCCGTCCAGGATGCTCAAGTCTGCCGGGTCGGCGCGAAGGTAGATCCCGGAAGTGCGCGCGTTCAGCTCGGGGTTCGTGTCCGCTCGCGTCGTCCAGTACCCGGAGGCGCGGTCGGCGGACTCCATCCGGATCTCCCCCGTCCCATTGAACTGTGGTGCGTTCGAGTCTAGGGGACGCTCAGCCCTGAAATAGTAGAAGACGCCGGACGAGTCGTTCGTCTCCTTCGCGGCCTCGCTCCAGTACCTGGCGGAGAGGCGGCCGTTCTCCTGCCAAGAGCGGCCCGCGATCTCCAGCGAACCGTGGCGGTCTCGTGAGATCCGCAGGAGGCTGATGGCCGAGGGCTCGTGCGTGGTGCGCTCCGTCAGGGAATACTGCCACCACAGGCCCTCGATGCGGGCGACGCGGCCGGCGCTCTCGATCGCGTTCCGAAGCTTCTGGTTGACCGCCCTCATCTCCGTGGCCGTCGCCGCCTCCCCGTACCGTATGGACGTGAGGCCGAGGAGGTCGGTCGGAAGCTTGGAGCCGTTCGCATGGAGGATGAAGGTCCGGCGCATTCCGAGAGCCCCGCCGAAGAGGCCGGCTTCGAAGACGACGTTGTCTCGCGGCGACGCCTGAGCGGATTCGGGAGCCGGCGATGCCGCCGGGCCCGTGCTCGTCCAGTCGTCCCGAGCGAACACGAAGGCGGCAAAGTCGACTTCGCGGGTGAGCTCGAGGAGGCGTTCGAGCGTCGTCGTCCCGGGATTGAAGGACGTCGTCCAGGGTACGACGTGTGCGACGTCTTCGAGACCCCGCGTGAGCGCCTGAAGCAGCTTTTCCTGCTTTCCCGATGAGCCCAGGAAGATTCGCGGCTTGTCCATCGGTCCCTCCCGACCGCCGGGTCGCGCGGCCGCGTCAGGCGGCCGGAGCGAGCCAGAATGCGAGATTTCGTACGTATCGCTTGATATCCACGGTTACATCGAATCGAGTGTCATCCTCCCGGTGCTCCACGAGAAACGAGAGGCTCTCGACCGACCAACCGTCCGGCCCGCCGGGAGTGGTGGTCTGGACGAGAACGCGTATCGTTCTTTGCACTCTAACGCTCTCGTCGCCGTCGTCGTCCCACACTCGGCGGGTCGATCGGATCAGTCGGAGGCAGGGCCCCGAGAAATTGCTCGGCCGGTACGTACAGCTCGTTCGACCGCAGGGCACCCCGCCGGTAAATCAGCGGGTGGCATTCGAGCCCCCCGAGAAG
>JBASRI010000309.1:0-2094 GCA_049273755.1 Thermoanaerobaculia bacterium | reverse complement strand
GCCGAGGAAGCGGGCCAGCGGCGCCCTGCCCCGGTCATCTCCGATCCGGCCGATCGCGAGCGCCGTCCGCGCCCGCACCGCCGGATCCGCCGCCGCCGCGGCGGCCTCGATCACCGGCTCGACGAGGTCGCGCCGGTCCTCCATCTGCAGCAGGGCGGGCTCGACGTCGGCGAGCGTCGTGACGCGCGCGATCGGAGTCGGCGTGGGCGCCTGAGGTGGAAGCTCGGCGGGCTGCGGTATGCGCCTCGCGCAGTGCGTCGCCGCGAGAAGAAAGATTCCCGCACCTCGCGCGCAGAGGCTACGCCGCATCGTCCGCCTTTCTCGAGGGTCGGCCCGGATTATAGGACCTGGGCCCCGGGACCTGAGACGTCGTTTTTACGCGCCCACGAGCAGGCGATCGCCGAGAATGTGCGGAAGGCCGGCGCGATGGATCTTCTCGCGCGCCTTCTCGGCGGCGTACGGCACGCGATCGAAGTGCACGACGCGCTCGGCGGCGTCGTAGATCGCATACGCCGCCGCGGCGTTGCGGTCGCGGGGCTGACCGATCGAGCCGGGGTTGATGAGATACCGGCGCCCCTCCTCCAGCGGATACTTGACGCGCGCGTCCTTGACGAGCTCCACCAGGATTCCGTGCTCCTCGAGGGTGAAGACGCACGGAATGTGACTGTGCCCGAAGAAACAGACGCTGTCCTGCGTCTCGCGGAAGTTCAGGTAGGCGTCGTAGTCGGTGAAGATGTAGGCGTCCTCGTCGCGAGGCGACCCGTGGCAGATGGCGAAGGCGCCCTCCACCGCCTTTGGGCCCACAGGCAGCGTCTCGAGGAACTTGCGGTTGCGCGGCGTGAGCTTCTCGGTCGTCCAGCGCGCCGCCTTCAGCGCCACGGGATTGAAGAGGTCCCCGGACTCCAGGCCGCAGACCACCTTGTCGTGGTTGCCGCGGATCATCACCTTCTTCCGGCGCAGAGCGCGGATGCGGTCGATGACCTGGTTCGGGCTGGCGCCGTAGCCCACGAAGTCGCCGAGCACGACGACGCGGTCGAACCGCTTACGCCGCACGCGGGCGAGCACGGCGGCCAGGGCTTCGTCGTTGGAATGGATGTCCGAGAGGATCAGGTACCGCATGGCCCTCCGTCAGGCCGGGATCGTTTCGAGGTCCTCGAGAGCCATCAGCACACGGTCCGCCGTCTCCTCCACCGACTCGGCGCCGTTCAGACCCACGCGAACGGACGCCATTGTATAGAAGGGAGCCCGCTCGGCGAAGAGCCCCGCGAGCTGCTCCTCGCTCCGGAAGAGCGGCCGGTCGGTCTTCCCCGCCAGGCGCGCGCGGACCGCCGCAAGCGGCGGGTCGAGGAGGACCGAGACCCCCAGCCGGGAGATCGTCCGCCGATTGCCTTCCAGCACAAAGCTGCCTCCGCCCGTCGCCACGACGGCCGCCGGAAGCGACGCCGTGCCCTCGAGGAACTCGGCCTCGCGCCCCCGAAACGCCGCCTCGCCCGACTCCTCGAAGAGCGCGCGGATCGTCTTTCCCGACGCCCGCTCGATCTCGGCGTCCAGGTCCACGAACGGAATGCCGAGGCGCTCGGCCAGCCGGCGCCCCACCGACGTCTTGCCGCTCGCCATGAAGCCGACCAGGTAGATCCGGCCCTGCCGGCGCCTGCGACGCGCCCGGTCGAGCGCCTGGCGCGCGTTCTCCTCGACGCGCCCGCCGGAGAGAAGCCCTCCGATCATGGCCGCGGAGTCCGCGCCGGCGTCCCACACGGCGTCGAGGTGCGAGGGCGCGATGCCTCCGACCGCCACGAGAGGTTTGGTCTTCTCGGCGGATACGCGCGCCAGAGCCTCGAGGCCGCGAGCCGGGCGGACCGTCTTCGTCGCGCTCTCGAAGACAGGGCCGAACGCCACGTAGTCGGCGGCCTCGTCGGCGAAGGCGCGCCGCGCCGCTTCCAGGTCGTGCGCGGAGACGCCGATCGGCCGCTCCGGACCCAGCACGTCCCGCGCCGCGGCGGCCGGGAGGTCTTCCTCCCCGAGATGCACGCCGCCACCCGACAGCCGCGCCACGTCGACGCGGTCGTTGACGAAGAAGAGCGCCCCGCGCTCGCG
>JBASRI010000220.1:0-2646 GCA_049273755.1 Thermoanaerobaculia bacterium | reverse complement strand
CGGATACGGTGCCCCAGACGATCCCGAACATCGTCAGGAAGGTGCGGAGCTTCTGGCTTCGCACGTCTCGCCACATCTGGCGCAGGGCGTCGCGCAGAGAGAGCATCGGTCGGTTCCGGACTAGTCGACCGCGGACGTCAGCTTCTTGGGCGGCCGTTCCAGGACTTTCGCGCCGAGCGAGAGGCCTTCCGCAACCTCGACGTTCAGGCCGTCGGAGATCCCGAGCTTGACGGCAGTCTTCTTCGGAGGATCCTTGGGCTTCCCGGCCGGCAGTTCCACGAACGTCTTCTTGCCGCCGTCTTCGAAGATCACGACGCGCTCCGGAATCGTCAGGACGTCCTTCTTCTCGCGGATGATCAGGTCGGCGTTGGCCGAGTAGCCGGCGCGCAGCGTCACCTTCGTGACGGGGTCGAGCTCGATCTCGACGTCGAAGAGCGTGGCGCCCTCCTTCTGCTGGGCTTGCGGCGCGATGCGGGCGACCTTGCCCGTCACCACGTCGGTCGGGAGCGCGCCGACCTTGATCCGCGCCCGCAGCCCGATCTTGAGCTTGCCGACGTCGATCTCGTCCACGGTGCCCTTGAAAATGAGGTCTCCCATGTCGGCGATCGCCGCGAGCTCGGTGCCGGGCTGGTAGGAGGTCAGCGGCACGACCGGGTCGCCGGGGTTGACGGCGCGCGTCAGCACCGTTCCCGCCGCCGGAGCGCGAAGGATCGATTCCATGCGGACGCCCTCGGTCTGGATGCGCCCGTTGCGCGTCAGGTCGCGCTGCTGCTCGGCCTTGGCGAGCGCGACTTTGGCCAGCTCGAAGGCCTCGCGTTTGACGTCGAGGTCCGACTTCGCGACCACGCCGTTGCGGGAAAGCTCCTGCGAGCGCTCGAACTCGGCCCTGGCCCGCTCGTAGGAGGCGCGGGTCGAGTCGAGCTGGCGGTCCACGTCGGTGAGCTCCGAGGGCGTGGGATCCGGCGCGATCTCGAAGAGCGGGTCGCCGATCCTGACCTTGTCGCCGACGTTGACCATGCAGCGCCGGACCAGGCCCGAGATCTTCGACTTGATCGAGAACTTCTGGCGCGGCTGAATCTGGCCGACCGCGAGGGCCTTCTCGGTGACTGAGCCCTTCTCGACGGTCACCAGCTTCTGCTCGGAATCGCCGCTCTTGCCCCCTCGGGCCAGGGCGTACACGGCGACGGCCGCGGCGAGCAGAACGGCCAGAAGCAGCAGCGTCTTGAAGAGCTTCGACATGCGATCCTCCCTGGACCAGAAACGGCGGAATCGACCGCTCACGGCGAGTTTTTGACCTTCCAGATGGGGTTACGCAGACGGCGGCGGGAGGTTCCGCGGGGACAGGCAGACAATAGGCAGGCGTCCAGTCTCCTGCCTCCTGCTCCCGATATCGGATATCTTTGAACGCGAAGGGGTTGCGCGTGATTCGAGCCGAACGTGTCTATCTTCGGTCCGTCGAGCGCGAGGACCTCGCCCGCTGCCACCGGTGGATGAACGACGAGGCGCTGACGGCGACGCTGGCCCAGCGCTACCCGGTGTCCCTGGCGCAGGAGGCGGACTGGATCGAGCGGGCGGCGCGCGGCCAGGATCCTTCGCATCTCTCGCTCGCGATCTGCCTCGTCAAAGACGGCCGGCACGTCGGCAATTGCGGGCTCGAAGCGATCGACCGCGACAACCGCACCGCCACGCTCGGAATCTTCATCGGCGAGAAGGACTGGCGGGGCAAGGGTCTCGGCGGGGAGGCGGTCCGCGCGCTGTGCCGCTATGCCTTCGACGAGCTGGATCTGCGCAAGATCCGCCTCGACGTGTACGCGACGAATCCGAGCGCCGAGAAGACCTACGCCCGCGTCGGATTTCGCCGCGAAGGGGTCCTCCGTCAGGAGACGTTTCGCGGAGGCCGGCCGCTCGACGTGATTCGAATGGGACTGCTCAAGGATGAGCTCGCGGCGGCGCCGGCGAAGCGGCGCCCCAAGAGGGCGGCTGCAAGGGCCGCCCCTACGAAGCCTAGGGGCGGGGTGGGGGGTCCGCGTCGCCGCCCGATGAGGGCACAAAGGACGTGAGCGCCTCCGAGTACCGGTTCGTCTCGCAGTGGCGCGCGCTCGGCACGGTCCAGGAGGTCGCGGATCTGCTCGCGGACACGCTGGAGCTGCCGCGCTGGTGGCCCTCGACGTACCTGGAGGCCGAGGAGCTCGAGAGAGGCGACGAGCGCGGCGTGGGCAAGCGCGTTCGCCTCCACACCAAGGGCTGGCTGCCGTACACGCTGCGCTGGGAGCTCGAAGTCACCGAGTCCCGCTATCCTTACGGGTTCTCGATCGCGGCGCGGGGAGATCTCGCTGGCGAAGGGTTCTGGACGTTCGAGCCGGCGGGCGCGTGGACGCTGGCGAGCTACGACTGGCATGTGCGGGCGGAGAAGCCGCTGCTGGCGGCGCTCTCGCCGCTCCTGCGGCCGCTCTTCGAGGCCAACCACCGTTGGGCAATGGCGCGGGGCGAGGAGAGCCTGGAGCTGGAGCTCGCCCGCCGCCGCGCGGCCACTCCCGCCGAGCGAGCGCGGATCCCGCCGCCTCCGCTGCCGACGACATCCTCGCCAATGCCGGTTCTGGCGGGCGCCGTGGCGGCGGCGCTCGCGGCGTACGGACTGGCGCGGCT
>JBASRI010000292.1:0-3201 GCA_049273755.1 Thermoanaerobaculia bacterium | reverse complement strand
CTCGCGATCCTGGGCGCCGCGTTTCCGCCGAGCGAGCGCGGCCGGGCCGTCGGGACCTGGGCCGCTCTGACAGCGGTCGCCGGAGCGATCGGGCCTGCGCTGGGCGGATGGCTCGTGCAGGTCGTCTCCTGGCGGGCGGTGTTCCTCCTGAACCTCCCGATCGCCGCCGCCGTCCTCGTCATCGCCCTTCGCAAGGTCCCCGAGACGCGAAGCCCGTCTGCCAAGGCGCTGGACTGGACGGGCGCGCTTCTCGCGACAGTCGGCCTGGGCGCCCTGGTCTACGGGCTGATCGAAGCGCCGACCGCCGGCTGGGGTGATCCCCGAGTCTGGGCGCCCGTTGCCGGCGGTGCGGCGGCTCTCGCCGGGTTCGTCGCCGTCGAGCGCCGCTCCCCTCACCCGATGGTTCGGCTCGCGCTCTTCCGAATTCGAGCCTTCGCGGCCGTCAACCTGCTGACGCTCTTCCTCTACGCTGCGCTCGCCGGAGCACTCTTCTTCCTTCCTTTCGAGCTGATCCAGTCGCGGGGCTACTCGCCGGCCGCGTCCGGGGCGGCGTTCCTCCCGCTGATCGTCTTGATCTCCGCGCTCTCGCGCTGGGCGGGGACGCTCGCCGACCGCTTTGGTGCGCGGCTGCCGCTCGTCGTCGGCCCCTCGATCGCCGCCGCCGGCTTCGCGCTCCTGGCCGTGCTGCCGCCCGACGCGGGCTACGCGGCTTCCCTCTTGCCCGCGCTTTCCGTGCTCGGGCTCGGTATGGCGATCACGGTCGCTCCGCTGACGGCGACCGTGTTGAATGCCGTTCCCAGCGACGACACCGGCTCGGCCTCGGGCATCAACAACGCCGTTGCGCGCGTTGCGGCCCTCCTCGCGATTGCGGTCTTCGGGATCATGGCCGCAAGGACGTTCAATCGGACGCTGGACCGTCGGCTCGACGCAGCCGGGATCTCACCTGCGACACGGCAGCTTCTCGAGCCCGAGCGCCCGAAGCTCGGCGCGATGAAGCCGCCCGCCGGCGTGCGCGATACCGAGGCCCGCGCCGTCGAGCGCGCCGTCAAGACCTCGCTCGACGCATCCTTCCGCGTCGTAGCATGGATCTCGGCGGCACTCGCTTTTCTCGCCGCGGCCTGCGCGGCCTGGGGTGTGGGGAAACCAGACTTGTCATCCCGAGCGAGCCGGCCAACAAAGGCAGACCCACAGCGGTAGGCAACGCCGGCCGCAGGCCGGCGATAACCGAGGGATCCCTTTAGAGTCCTGAAGCGGCTAGGAAAGGGATCCCTCGTCGCTGCGCTCCTCGGGATGACAAAGACCTAGTGGCTCAGCGCCTTGCCTTCCGCGTCCACCTCCACCTCTGACTTCTTGCCGTTGGTGGTGACGTTCGCCTCGTAGGAGGTGACCTTGCCCTGCTTGGTGGTCGAGGTCACCTTCCCGATCTTGCCCGCGCCCGCCTGCTGCTTGAGGCCGGACTGGACGTTGGCGGGAAGCTGATCCCACGGCACTTCCTGCTCGACCGCAAGGACGATCCCGTCCGGACCGATCACGATCTCCTTGGGCTTGCCGTCGATGAGGAGGTTCATCTCATAGACGATCGCGCCGTTTTCCGTGTTCTGCGTGTACCCCGTGACGGTGCCGCCCGCGCTCTCCTGCGCGGCAGTCTTCTGGACCGCCGGCGGAAGGTCCGACTGCTTGATCTTCTTCTCCTTCTCCCCGGCCTGGGCGACGACGCCAATGAGAATCCCCGCGACGATTCCGACGATGACTCGAGCTACACGACTCATGGTTGCCTCCTGACAGTGGGGCGGACCTCTTCCACCTCACGTACAACTCCAAGACAAGCATGACTTGTGCCTGTTCTGGATCGCGCCACTTTGGCGCGCGGATTGCTCCTCGAAATCTCGTTGGAGACTTCCATGTCTTGCCCGACGCGAATCGGCGGATGGGACGAGCGCCGGCCCGCGAGCTCGGCAGCTACAGTGCCGGCCGTCGCCCGGCACCGCCTCAACCGGGACAGAGGTCATGAAGGGTCCCCTCTCCCCATGGGAGAGGGACAGGGTGAGGGGCTCCAACTCGACCATCCCTGCCCCGCGTGGCCTTCCTAAGCCGCTCTAAACCCGGGGGTTGGACCACTCTGCCTGTTCATCGGGTGTTCATCTGCGAGCGTGTAACGTCTCCATTCTGGCGCGATGCATATTGCACGCGGCCAAAAGGAGAAGGCGATGAAGAAGTTGCTCGCGATGGCCCTGGCCCTGGCTCTCCCGGTTGCGGTGGTGGCTCAGTCGGCTCCGGCTCCGAAACCGACCGCGGCGGTGGTCGAGAAGAAGACCCAGTCGACCGAGACGAAGAGCGAGTCTTCGACGACGAAGGGTGGCACGACGAAGTCCACCAAGAAGCACAAGAAGCACACCAAGACGTCCACGGAGACCGTCGCCCCGAAGCCGACCCCGAAGGCGTAACTCAAACTTCCGGCGATCAGCCGGAAAACTGAGACACGCACGGCGCGCCGAAGGGCGCGCCGTTTTATTTTGGACCGGTACTTTTTCTCGATGACGCTGTCCCAATCCGACCCCCGCTTCGACACTTCAAGACTCGAGAAGGCGGCTCCGCGGCGGGGCCGCTTCCGGAAACGGTTCTGACATGAAGGTACGCACCTACCACGACGGTGACGACGTTTTCATCGCCTGGAAGCCGGACGGCTTCATCCACGCCTGCCGCGGGTTCGCCCTCCTCCGCAAGCGCAACGGCGTCGAGGAAACCGTCAAGACCTGGGTCGGGTTCGAGGACGACGTCTACACCGACGGCGAGCGACGGGCGTCGACGGACTGGCCGATCCAGAAGTACCAGTGGTCGGACTACATGGCCAACCCGGGCGACCGGCTGCAGTACCGCGTCATCCCCATGGTGGGCCCGGACAAGAAGAATCTTCACGCCGACACCGCCGCCACCAGCGACTGGACCGGCGAGATCACTCTCTCGCACGAGGTGACGCCCAAGATCGAGGCCTACTTCAACCGAGGCATCGTCGCGGCCCAGTGGGTGTCACGCCGCCTGGGCATCACCGCTCACAACCTCCAGACGGCGAAGCTCAGGACCATCATCGGCACGCCGGGCGACTCGTTCCGCAACTACCTGGCCGGCCCGCTCGGAGAAAAGCTTTTCGCCCTTCTGGCATCCGCCGCCGCCGACAACCGACACGTTTACGCCGCTTTATAC